>NZ_AXAA01000001.1:0-191323 GCF_000472625.1 Caloramator sp. ALD01 | reverse complement strand
TCGTGAACTCTACGAGTTTCAGAATTACAACGAGGACAAGTATGAGGCTTCTTTTTCATTTCTAAATAAATTTCATAGCAAACATTATCAAGTACTTTTGTTATAATAACATCTTTAAAACCAAGTAAATTTTTGATACAATTATTAGTGTGCACTTGTAGGATGCCTCCTTTCAGGTAATATTTTTGTAGTTAATTTAATTTTACCAGGCATCTAAAACAGGTGCATATTTTTTTTGTAAAAAAATATGCTGGGGCTACGCCCCAACATTTATTATAGAACCTTAATTTATAATATAATATACTTAACACAACTTAAATAAGAGGTAAGGTGATAAATTTGAAATTAGTTGATATACTAAAGGCACTTTCTGATGAAAACAGAATTAAAATAATTAAAATGTTAGCTTGTTGTGATATGTGTGTCTGTGATATCTGTGATAATTTAAATTTAAGTCAACCTGCTGTATCACACCATTTAAAAATTTTAAGTGATGCAGGAATATTAAACACTCAAAGAAAAGGTAAATGGATATTTTATTCAATAAATAGAGATACCTTTGATTATCTACAAAATGAAATTACAAAATTACTGGAGAAACCAATCGAATGCCCCTATAAAATGTATGATTGTAATTGTATAGAATAATTAAAATAGCTGGTATTATGCCAGCTATTTTAATTATATTAAATTTTATTTTTAATTATAGTTGATATTTTTTGTAAATATCGTTAATATTTAATTAGGGGTGATGTTATGATAATAGAAAAAAACATTATAAGTGTTGATGGGGAAAGTAAAGCAGAAATTTTAGACAACAAGTTATATTATTATCTTGGTAATGATTTTATTAAAATCAATTTTAATAAAAATTTATTTATTAAAATAAATGGTAAAATAGTTGAAGGAATAAGTGAGATAAAACCAGACGATATAATTGATATTGATATAGATAAAGTCATATATAAAAAATTTTTTAATATTGAAATAAATAACAATGGACTTGAAGCAATTTTAAAATTAGATAAAAATAAGTTAAAAAATTGGCGTTTGAAAAATACACCTAAATCTACTATTTTAAATTTGGATTTTGAATTTACAGATGAATTTCTTTTAGATACCGAAATAACAATGTTAATTAATGAGTATTTAAAAGAAAATAAAATTGTTTACGGTGTAAAATGGGAAAATGTTAAAAGCATTATAGACAGTGGATATGGTGTAATTGCACAGGGTAAAAGCCCAGTTGAGCCAATTGATGATAAAATAGAATATTTTTTCGGTACTAATATTGAAAATGACTATTTAGAAAATGAAAAAAAAGTCGATTTTTATAATAGTATAAAAGAAGTTGAATTTGTTGAAGCAGGTAAAGTATTAGCAATAGTTCATTCTGGACAAGATGGAGTAATTGGCTTTGACGTTTTTGGAAGACCAATCAATCCAAGAAAAAGAGAAGTAAAAAAGCTAAAAAAAGGGCCTGGGTGTGAAGTATTAGATAATTTTAAACGTGCAATTGCACAAGTTTCAGGAATGCCAAGAATAAAAAACGATAGTATTTGTGTATTCCCTACCTATAAAATTAAAGGTGATGTAGATAAACAAATTGGTAATATAGAATACAATGGTTCTATATATATTGAAGGAAATGTATTAGAAGGAATAAAGATAATCGGTGGTAAAGAAATTATCATAAAAGGAAATGTTAATCAAGCTGAAATTTATTCTAATTCAGATATTAATATTTCTGGAAACGTTATCGGTTCGAATTTAACTGTAGGTGCTCAAGCGATACTATATATTACCATTTACAACTATTTAATAGATATTAAGGATTACTTATCAAAATTAAATAGAGCTATATTTGATATTTTACAAAGTAAAAATAATGAACAATTTACGCAAGATAAATTATCAAAAATATTAAAAATAATTATTTTTTCCAAATTTAAAAATGAAAAAGAAAAAGTCAATAATAATTATAATAATTTGATTAACCTGCCAAAATTAGACGTAAACACAAAAAAACAACTACAGGTAATACATAATTATATAAATTCAATGGAGGTTAATGGAGATATAAACTTAATTAATAATACTTTAAAAATTATTGAATCTTTAATACAAAATATTACAATTGATACTTCCCCAGCAGATATTTATCTAATGTACTGTCAAAATTCTAATATTATTTCTACAAATAATGTAGAAATATTAGGTACTGGTTGCTATAATACAAATATAAATGCTGAAAGCTCCATTATATTTAAACAAAATGATAGTGTTTTAAGAGGCGGTAAGGTTGAAGCGAAAAAATATATTAAAGCAGGGGAGGTAGGCTCAACACTTGGTGTAACGACTACATTAAAAACAACGAAAGATGGTGTGATTGAAGCAGAAATTGCCTATCAAAATACTATTCTAATTTTTGATGAAATCAAGTATAAAATTGATGAGCCTGTTAAAAAATTAAAGGCTTACGTTAAAAAAGGAGAATTAATTGTAGAAAAATTTAAGCTTTAGGAGTGATATTTATGTCCACTGAAAAAGTTGTTGTTTTTAAGTTGAATGGTGAAGACTTTGCTGTTGATATTCAGCAAGTAGAAAGGATACTTGGTTATGTTAGCCCAACTCAAGTTCCAGAAGCACCTGTTTTTATAAAAGGTATTATTAAGTATCAAGATTCTATTTTACCTCTTATAGATTTAAATATAAAATTTAAACGTGAATCAAATGATAATGTAAATTCTAAAATAATAGTTGTAAGAAATAATTCAAAATCCATTGGTCTACTTGTGGATGATGTCCAAGAAGTAATTGATATATATGAAAATGAATCTGAATCAACTCCTGAAATAATAAGCGGTTATTCTAATAAATATATAAAAGGAATTATAAAAAAGCAAGACAGAATTATAATGATGATTGATACAGATAAGCTATTGTCAAAGGAAGAATTAAATACTATTACATCATTTTAAATGGAGAGATATAAATGCAAGAAATAAAGGTAGGCATAGGAGATCTTAACATAGCAAAAACACCTGATAAACTTATTACTTTAGGATTAGGTTCTTGTATTGGTATTGCTATAATAGATAGTTTTAACAAAATTGCTGGATTATCACATATAATGCTCCCGGACAGCAAAGCATTTTCAAATATAAACAATCCAATGAAGTATGCTGATACAGCTATTCCTCTATTAGTACAAAAGCTGATTACATCTGGAGCAAATAAAAATAATTTAAAGGCTAAAATTGCTGGTGGAGCAAGTATGTTTAGCTTTGCAGATAAAAGCCCAATGATGGATATTGGAAAACGAAATGCAGAAGCTGTCAAATCTATATTAAAAGAACTGAATATACCCATAATAGCAGAAGATATTGGTGGCAACAAAGGAAGAACAATGATTGTTGATCCTACTACAGCAACAGTAATTCTAAAGATTACTGGCGAGGGTGTAAAGGAGTTGTAGCTATGTTTGAAAAAATAAAAGTATTAGTTGTCGATGACTCAGCTTTTATGCGAAAGATGATATCAGACATAATAAATTCGCAAAGAGATATGCAGGTAGTTTCAACAGCAAGAGACGGATTTGAGGCTATAGAAAAAGCAAAACAATTAAATCCTGATGTAATAACACTTGATGTAGAAATGCCTAAAAAAAATGGTTTAGAAGCTTTAATTGAACTTAAAAAATATACCAATGCACAAGTAATAATGTTAAGTAGTCTTACAAGTGAAGGCTCTAATATTACAATTGAAGCTTTACAATTAGGTGCTTTTGATTTTATACAAAAGCCATCAGGTAGTATATCTCTTGATATTGATAAAATAAAGGATGACATTGCTGAAAAAATAAGATACGCATATGCATATAAAAATAAAACTAAAAAAATCAATACAAAAATAAATAGTAATTTAAATAATAAAAGTATAAATATAAATCAAAACAAATATAGTGTTCTTCTCCTTGGTGCTTCCACTGGAGGACCAAAGGTTTTATTTGATTTAATTACTAAACTTCCAAAGGATATAAATATTCCTGTTCTTGTTGTACAACATATGCCTGTTGGTTTTACAAAGGCTTTTGCTGAAAGAATGAATAAAGCAAGCAATTTAGAAGTTGTAGAAGCTGTTGATAAACAAAAAATAAAAGAAAATACTGTATATATTGCACCAGGTGGATACCATATGCTTGTAGTTAATGGTGAAATTAGATTAGACTTATCACCTCAAATACACGGAGTTAGACCAGCAGTAGATAAACTATTTATAAGTGCTGCAAATTATTATAAATCAGGTACAATAGCAGCGATATTTACAGGTATGGGTAAGGATGGTGCAGAAGGTGTAATTGAAGTGAAGAAATATGGAGGTTTTGTAATCGCACAGGATGAAGAATCATCAGTGGTATTTGGAATGCCAAAATCTGCAATACAAACTGGTTGTGTAGACGTAGTTTTACACGAAAATGATATTCTCGAATATATTCTAAAACTTTTGAAGAGGGCGTGAACCAATGGAATTTGAAAAAATTGAAAAGTTTGTTCAAAAAGAATATGGAATTAATCTTTCTGCTTATAAATCAAAACAACTAATTAGACGCATAGAAAATTTTATGCAACGGGCAGGAGCAAAAAATGAAATTGATTTTATAACCAAACTATCATCAGATTCAAACTTAAGTAAAAAATTTTTAGATCATTTAACAATTAATGTATCTGAATTTTTTAGAAATAAGGAGCTTTTCTTAGATTTAGAACAGAAGATAAAGTATTATTTAAGACCCGAAAAAAATAGCTTAAAAATATGGAGTGCAGCTTGTTCAATAGGAGCTGAACCTTACACACTTGCTATAATAATGGATAGACTAACTCCTAATAAGAAACATACAATAATAGCAACCGATATCGATCAAACTATATTAGAGGTTGCCAAACAAGGAGTTTATAATAAAAATGAAATAAGAAATGTAGATGACAATACTTTAAATAAATATTTTACAAAAAAGGATGACAAATTTTATATATCAGAAGATATAAAAAAAAAGGGTAACATTTAAAAAACACGATTTAATTTTAGATAAATATGAATCTGGTTTTGATTTAATAGTTTGCAGAAATGTAGTCATTTATTTTACTCAAGAAACTAAAAATAAAATTTACCAAAACTTTTACAATTCTCTTAAACCTGGAGGATTGCTATTTGTAGGTGCAACTGAAAGTATTTATAATTATAAGGAATTTGGATATGAAAAAGCATCAACATTTATATATAGAAAGCCGGGAGGTAATTAATATGGATATGTCCCAATATTTAGATGTTTTTTTAGAAGAATCATCTGAAAATTTACAAACATTAAATCAAAATATCTTAGAGCTGGAGAAGGATCCAGAAAATAAAGATATAATTAATTCAATATTCAGAGTTGCTCATACTTTAAAGGGTATGGCTGGAAGTATGGGATTTACTGATATAGCTGAATTGACTCATAAAATGGAAAATGTGCTTGATAAATTCCGAAATGATATTTTAAAGGTTGATTCAAACATAATTAATGTTTTATTTAAATGTTTGGATACTTTAGAAATAATGATAGATAATATAAGGGATGGTAATGATGAAAAAATAAGCATTGATAATTTAATAAAAGAACTTGAAAATGTTGGTGAAAGTAAAAAAGAGCAAAAAGATGAAAAGAGTAATATAGATTTTACCTTAAATATTTATGATGAAAACATAATAAAACAGGCAAAAGAAAAAAATTATAACGTATATACAGCTGAAATTATTTTAACTGATGACTGTCTTTTAAAATCTGCAAGATCCTTTTTAGTTTATAAAACAATTGAAGATTTAGGTGAAATTATTAAAACAGTACCTTCGGTTGATGACCTTGAGCAAGAGAATTTTCAAGACAGATTTTATATTATGTTTTTAACACAAAAGAATGCAGATGAAGTTAAAGATTTAATTTTAAATATATCTGAAATTAAAGAAGTTAATATTAATTCAATAGCTGAATCATCTAAATCAATAAATAATCTTGAAACTAAAAAACAATCTGATAATCAATTAGAATCTAACAATATCGATGTTGATATCAATAAAAAACAAGAAAATACAAAAGCAAAAATAACCAAAGAAGAGGAAAAAAATAAAAAAGCCCACCAATCAGTGCGTGTTGACTTAGAAAGATTAGACAAGTTTATGAATTTAGTTGGAGAATTAGTAATTCACAGAACAAGATTGGAGCAAATTAGCACAAATTACAGATTAGGTGAACTACACGAAACATTAGAGCAAGTAGGAAGAATTACATCTGATCTTCAGGATTTAGTAATGAAGGTAAGAATGCTACCTATAGAAAGAGTGTTCAATAGATTCCCAAGAATGATAAGAGACCTATCACAGGAACTTGGAAAAGATATTGATTTGATAATAAAAGGAGAAGATACTGAATTAGACAGAACAGTTATAGATGAGATAGGAGAGCCATTAGTACATTTAATCAGAAATGCAGCTGACCATGGAATAGAAAAAACAGAAGAAAGAATTAAACTTGGTAAACCAGCAAAGGGAACTATAAAGTTAATTGCATACCAAGAGGGGAACAAAGCTGTAATTAAAATTGAAGATGATGGAAAAGGACTTGATTTAGAAAAAATTAAAAGGAAGGCTGAATCTATAGGTATAAGCACTGAGGGTATGTCAGAGAATGATATTAAAAATTTAATTTTTATGCAAGGATTTAGTACAAGTGAAAAAGTAACTGACATATCTGGTCGCGGTGTTGGTATGGATGTTGTTAAAACTAAAATATCTAATTTAGGTGGAACTGTTGAGGTTGTTAGTGAAAAGGGTAAAGGAACAGCATTCATAATTAGGTTACCATTAACTCTTTCCATAATACAAGCATTATTAGTTAAGGTATCTGATGAAACATTTGCAATATCTCTTGGTTTTATTGACAGAGTAATTAATATTAACGTAAATGAGATTAAGTTAACAAATAATAAAGAAGTAATACTATACAGAGATAAGATAATACCAATCATCAGATTATCTGAAAAATTAAATCTAAAATCAGTAGAATCAAACAATAAATACATTGTAATTGTAAAAACAGGTGAAAAGACTGTTGGTCTGCTTGTAGATGAGTTATTAGGCCAACAAGAAATTGTAATTAAACCAGTGGGTAAATTGTTGCAAAATTTAAAGGAATATGTGGGTGCGACAATATTAGGTGATGGATTAGTTACATTAATACTTGATGTCGCTGCAATTGTTTAAAGTAGGTGATTTTATGGAATTAAAATTGACTGAATTTCAAATTGACGCATTAAAGGAAGTTGGGAATATAGGCTCTGGTAATGCAGCAACAGCATTGTCTCAATTAATAAATAAAAAAGTTGATATGGAAATACCTCAACTTGACATTTTGGAATTTAACGATATGATAAGAAGAGTAGGCAATGATGATGATGTAGTTGTTGCAGTACTTTTAAAGGTATTTGGAGATGTTTTAGGTAATATTTTATTTATGATAAAAAATGAAGAAGCAGAAAAGTTTATAAATACGCTTATGTTTGGAATGACAGAATTAAACGAAGATATGCTATACTCAATTTTTCAAGAAGTTGGTAACATCTTAGGAAATTCTTATTTAAATGCAATTGCTCAGTTAGCAAATATGTCAGTTATAACTTCTGTGCCATCTGTAGCTATCGATATGTTAGCTGCAATTATGACAACAACGTTTATGGATGCAGAACAGTATAGTGAAAATGTTTTAGCTATAGACACAAAATTCATAGTTGATAATAATGAAATAGCAGGTAATTTCTTTTTTATACCAAAGCCAGGTTCATTAGAAATATTATTAAATAAATTAGGTTTATAATTAAGGGAGGAATTAAAAATGGCAAGAGTATTAATAGTTGACGATGCAGCTTTTATGAGAATGATGCTAAAGGACATACTTACAAAAAATGGTTATGAAGTAATAGGCGAAGCTCCAAATGGTGCTAAAGCGGTTGAAATATATAAATTAGAAAAACCTGATGTTGTTACAATGGATATAACAATGCCAGAGATGGATGGAATTCAAGCAGTTAAAGAGATTAAAGCCTTTGATCCTAATGCTAAGATAATTATGTGCTCAGCAATGGGACAACAAGCAATGGTTATGGAAGCAATAAAGTCAGGAGCAAGAGACTTTATCGTAAAACCATTCCAACCAGAGAGAGTTTTAGAAGCCTTAAAGAAGGTGCTTGGTTAAGGAGTTGATTAGAAATGCAAGTAGTTATTTTTAATATTGGTAAAGAAAGATTTGCTTTAGAAACAAGACTTGTTCATGGAATAGAAAAAATGATGAATATAACTTATGTTCCTAAAGCTCCATATTATATAAGGGGTCTTGCAAATTTAAGAGGAAACATAATTTCTGTGATTGATTTAAAAAAATATTTAAATGTAGATTCTGAAAAAGTTCAGGAAAATATTATTATTGTAGAAGTACAAGAGGAAAAAGTTGGACTTATGGTTGACAGTGTTCAAGAGGTTGTTGATATTACTGATGATATGCTTGAAAAAATAAATAATGAAAATACGTTAACAAGAGGAGTTATTAATTTTAAAGATTATATTGTAACATTATTAGACGGTGAAAATTTAATAAAGTAATGGGAGGGATAAGATGGGAGAAATATTATCTCAAAGTGAAATTGATGCCCTCCTGTCTGCCTTAAGTTCAGGTGAATTAAGTCTTGAGGAAAAAACAGAGGAAACTAAACAAAAAGTAAAAAAATATGATTTTAAAAGACCTAATAAGTTTTCAAAGGAACACGTTAAAACATTAGAAATGGTTCACGAAAATTTTGCCAGAATAGCTTCGAATTATTTGACAGCAAACCTAAGAACATCTGTACAAATTAAAGTTATATCCACTGAACAAATAACATATGAAGAATTTATTCATTCTATATCTAATCCTACTATACTTATATCCTATTATTTAGAACCCTTTAATGGATTATTTTTATTTGAAACAAGTCCTCAGTTTGTATTTCAAACTATAGATATTATGTTCGGTGGTGAAGGCAAAGAACTTATTAAGGTTAGAGAATTTACGGAAATTGAAAAAAATATTATTAAAAAAATAAACTATAAAATGCTTGAGGGGCTAAAACTTGCTTGGGAAGATATCATAGAAGTAGAACCAAAGATTGATTCCTTAGAAACAAACCCTGTTTTAAACCAATTTTTAGCACCAAATGAACCTGTTGAACTGATAACAATGCAGGTTCAGATAAATAATAATCAAAGCTTTATTAATATGTGTATTCCTTATATATCAGTAGAAAAATTTATAGATAAACTTGTTATACAATACAGAACAAATATAAAAACTGAATCAGATATTGAAGTAACTAAAAAGCTTGAAAAAAATATTATGAATGTAGAAGTTGACTCACACGTTGAATTGGGTAGATCAATAATTTCAGTTCAAGACTTTTTAAATTTAACAGTAGGTGATTGTATTAAACTTGATACAAAAATTAATGGCACTTTAAATTATTATATTGAGGATAACTTACATTATAAAGTATATCCTGGCGTTATAGGTAAAAAAATGGGTATACAAATAGCAGAAATTATAGATAAGGATGTGGAAGATTATGAATGATGGACTACTTTCACAAGAGGAAATAGATGCTCTTTTAAATGGTGGTTTTACTCAAAAAGAAACAATTTCTGAGACTGATAAGGATTTGTTAGGCGAAATAGGTAATATTTCAATGGGGTCAGCTTCAACAGCTCTCTCTACAATAATAAACAGAATGGTTAATATTACTACACCAAGAGTTAGTATAACTTCATTACGCGAGATGAAAAAAGAATTTGATGTTCCTATTATATCTGTTGAAGTTGAATATATTGAAGGTTTAATTGGTGCAAATCTATTATTAATTAAAATAACCGATGCAATAGTTATAGCTGATTTAATGATGGGTGGTGATGGTACAAGAAAAGCAGACACTTTATCGGAAATTGAAATAAGTGCTGTGTCTGAAGCAATGAACCAAATGATAGGTTCATCTGCTACGTCATTATCACAAATGTTAAATATGCCAATTAATATTTCACCTCCTTATGCATCGGTTTGGGATGAGAAAAATAACAAACTATCTGAAAAAATATCAGAGGATGATGATATAGTAAAGATTTCCTTTAGACTTACTATTGATGCGTTAGTAGATAGTGAAATAATGTTACTGCTACCCATACAAACAGCCAAAATGATAATAAATAAATTAACTGGTACAGAAGAAAATACAGTTGAAGAACAAAAACAAATTTTTGATAATGAAGCAAATGTTGAAAACTACTTTATTGATACTAACACAAATGCTCAACAAGTAGAATATACACCGCACGAGTATAATAAACCACAATATAATGTTCAAAAGGCTGAATTTGCACCACTTACTCCAATTGCAACTAATGAAGTTAAAAATATTGATCTAATTCTTGATGTTCCTCTTGAAATATCAGTCGTATTAGGTAGAACAAAAAAGACAATAAAAGATATACTCGAACTGTCTGTTGGCTCATTAGTTGAACTTGATAAATTAACAGAAGAGCCTGTTGAAATTTTAGTAAATGGTAAAAAAGTTGCTTTAGGTGAAGTCGTAGTAATAGATGAAAATTTTGGTGTAAGAATAACAAGTATAGTTAGTAATGCCGAAAGAGTAAAAAGTCTGCAGGGAAAATAAAACTGCAGACTTTTTACTCTAAAGTTTTATGTTTTTACTACGATAATCATAATGAGGTGGTATATTATGAAAATTAACTTTACAACAAGCAATATTATTAACATATATAAAAATAATAGAACTATCCAAAATAACAATACAGTTAAAGCTAATAGATCTGATTCAATTGAGATTTCCAATGTTAGTAAAGAAATAGCTAAATATTTAAGTGTTGCTAAGGATTATGATGTAGTTAATGAAAAAGTTGATAGAATAAAGGAACAAATAAAAAATAGTAAATATGACATTGATACAGATAAAATAGCAAAATCATTATTAAAGGAATTAAAGGGATGTGAATAATTATGATAAAGGAAATATTAACATCTGAACTAAATCTATTAAAGAATTTTGAAATTTTATTAGAGGATGAAAGGAAAATACTTTTAAACAGCGAAGCATCAAAGTTGCCTACAATTATAGAAGAAAAGAAAAATTTAGCATTAGAGTTATCCAAACTTGAAAGAAAAAGAAAAGAAATATGCGGTAGTAAAACTGCAAATGACCTAATTTCTGAAGGTATAATTGAACAAGAATTAATAGAAGAAATAATTAAATTAACAGAGACTGTTAAAGAAAAAAATGAGTTAAATTCGCTCCTTACAAAGCAATCTTTAGCCTATATTAAAATGTATACAAACCTATTAAGTAACGAAAATAAAATAGTAACATACAAGGGTACGGGAAAGGTAGATGAATCTCTACAGAGCATATTTAATACAACAATATAGGAGGAAAATAAAATGAGTGGTCTTTTTAATACATTTAATGTTGCAAAGAGGGGAATGCAGGCGCAGCAAACGTCACTACACGTTGTTTCACATAACATAGCCAATGCCAATACAGAGGGGTATTCTGTTCAAAGGGCAAATCTTAAAACTACAACACCATTTGGTATGCCATCATTGACAACCTCAGCAGAACCAGGTCAAATAGGAACAGGTGTTAAGGTTGATAGTATAACGAGGTCAAGGGATGAATTTTTAGATTTTTATATAAGAAAAGAAACAAGTACACTTGAAAATTATAAGGCAAGAGAACAGTTTTTATCTCAAATAGAAACAGTTTTTACTGAGCCTTCTGATACAGGTATAGGAACACTATTAACTCGCTTTTGGGATGCGTGGCAGGGGTTAGCTACTAACCCAGAAAGCTCAACTTCAAGGGAACTTGTAAGAAGCAATGCTTTAGCACTTTGTGAAGGTGTAAGGCATAACTATACACAACTTGAAGATATTGAATCCAGTGTATCAGATTTGATGCAAAATCAAGTTTTTGAAGTTTCTAGTATGCTAAAACAAATTGCAGATTTGAATGAGCAGATTAAAGCTGTAACAATAGGTGGAAAAAATCCAAATGACTTAATGGATAGAAGGGATTTATTGCTGGATAAGATTTCAGAGAGACTTTCAATTAAAACAAAGCCTACAGATTATAATGGGATAGAACTATATGGATATGAAGAATATACAGATGAAAATGGAATGACAAAAACAAGAGAAGTTAAATTAATAACAGATACAAAAATAGAAAAGGTTATGTATTTTATAAGTGATGCTGTAATAACAGACCCAAATAATAATACTATTAACAAAAAGGATTTTCCAAAGACCATCAACTTCCCTATTACAGTAAAATTTAAGGGATATATAAATGGAGATTTTAACAATCAATTTGAGTCTCAAGAGGTAACAATTAATGATAGTAAAGAATTACAAAATTATTTTCAAGTGGACAAAGATAATCCTAATAAAATTTTAAATATAATGCCTCATATTTTTTATGGAACAGGGGAAAATAAAAATCCTAATGTTAATTTAGAAGGCGAGAGCGGAATAAAACCAGTAAAGTTTGCCAATGGAAGTTTTAAGGGACTTGAGGCATTATCAGATGAAATAAATAAATATAAAAATCAGCTTAATAAATTAGCAAAGGGTATTGCAATTGCAGTAAATACCATTCATAATGATGGTTCAAATAATGAAGGAGTTCCTTTTGGAAATTTTTTTGATAATGTTGCTGAGATAAGTGATGTTCCAGCTAAAAATTTAAAATTAGTTGCCGATATTGAGAATGGTAAATTAGATAAGATAAATGCAGGTAAAGCAGGTTCAAAAGCAGGAAATGGAGAAAGAGCACTCCTTATTGGACAGCTTAGAAATACAAGATTTAATATAACACAACTAAATGATAGAAATGATTTTATAGGTTCTTTAAAAGGTGTAAACTTAGATTTAACTAATTTAAAAATGACGAGCAATGCATCTGGTGCAACATTAGAGGGGTATTATAAGGGAACTATATCTGAACTTGGAGTTTCAAATCAAGAGGCAAAGAGAATGGTTAAAAACCAAGAGAATTTAGTTGACCAGCTTGTAATAAGAAGAGAATCTGTATCAGGTGTTTCAATAGATGAGGAAATGACTAATATGCTACAATTTCAAAGAGCCTATGAGGCAAATGCTAAAATGATAAGTGTAATTGACCAGCTTCTTGATGTAGTTGTTAATGGACTTTTAAGAAGGTAGGTGATTAAATGCGTATTACTAATAAGGTGCTTTCAAAGAATTTTTTAAACAATGTTAGGGTAAACTTAGAAGAGATGCAAAAACTACAAAATCAATTGTCCTCTGGACACGAAGTACAAAAACCATCAGATGACCCCTTTAAAGTTGCAAGAACGATGGAGCTTAAGGCATCAATCGCAGCTAATGAAAGATATAAAAAGAATATAGAGGAAGGAATCGGATGGCTTGATACTGTTGATGTGGCATTAAGTCAAATAGGAGATGCACTTCAAACAGTGCGTGAAAAGGTTATTCAAAGCGGTAACGGTGGATATACTGAAACAGAAATGCATGCTTTGAAAAAGCATATAGAGCAATTGAAAGATCAAATTATGCAAATAGGTAATACTTCATACGATGGTAGATATATATTTGGTGGTGATAATACCACAGAACCTCCATTTGTAAAGGATGCAAATGGCAATATACAATATAAAGGTTCAAAAGATGGATTAAAAAAGGAGATGTCCTTTGGTGTTTATATTGATGTATCAGTTAAAGGAAGCGACTTTAATGAGACAGGTTCAAATTCTCAAGGTGAAGTAGGGTTATTTAAAGTGATAACAGATATAGTAAATAAATTAAACAATAATCAAAGTGCAGCAGACGAATTAGGTAATTTAGATAAAGAGATGGACAATATATTAAAAATAAGGGCTGAAGTTGGTGCTAAACAAAAAAGACTTGAGGATATGATGCAAAAAAATGATATGGAAACATTTAATATGACGCAGCTTCTTGCTAAAACCTATGATATAGATATAGCACAAAAGGTTATGGAATATAAAGTAATGGAAAGTGTTTATCAGGCATCATTACAAACTGGAGCAAAAATACTACAACCAAGCTTATTAGACTTTTTAAGGTAGGAGATAGTTATGCAAATATCAACTAAATTTTTTGGAGATTTAAATATAAATAATAACGATATTATTAATTTTGAGGATGGAATACCTGGTCTTGAAGAATATAAAAATTATGTAATTCTAAATATAGAAGATTCAAATATAAAATGCTTACAAAACATAGATGAAAAGGAAATATGTCTACTATTGATTAATCCTTGGGATTATTTCAAAGATTATGAAATAGAACTTTCAAATGAAGAGATTAATTTATTAGGAATAAATGGTTATGAAGACGTTTTAGTTTTCAATGTAATGACAATTAGGGATGATAAAATAACAGTAAATCTTTTAGCTCCTATTGTTATAAATGTAAAAAATAATAAAGCCAAACAGGTTATTTTAAATGAAAAGAAATATAGTATAAGGCAGGAGATACCATGCTCATTTTAACAAGAAAAGTAGGAGAAAAAATTTTAATCGGTGAAAATATTGAAATAACAATATTAGAAAATAATCAAGGCAATATCAAAATTGGAATTGAAGCACCTAAAGATGTAAGAGTTGTAAGATATGAATTAATAGAAGAAATTAAGGAACAAAACAAAATGTCACTTAAAGATACAGAGGATATCTTAAAAAGATTAAAGAGGGAGGGGTAATTATGCCAAGTACCCTAAGGATTACAGGACTTGCAACAGGTCTTGATGTTGACAATATGGTTAAACAGCTTATGCAGGCTGAAAAGACTAAGGTTGACAAAGTAAAACAGGATAGACAGATAATACAATGGAGACAGGATTTATATAGAGAAATAATAGGAGACTTAAACACATTTAAAAAGACATACTTTGATGTATTAAGTCAAGAAAAATATATATTATCTCCAAATAGTTTATCACCATATAGTGTTAATATGTCAACTTCAACATCTGCAGTAAAGATTACAGCAACAGCAAGTGCAAGGGCAGGACAGTATGAAATAAAAGATATAACATTGGCACAAACAGCTAAGGTACAGTCTTCTATAGATATAAATGATATTAATAATAAAATAAATGCAGATGGTTCTTTTAAAATTAAATACAACAATAATGATAATGAATTAATTATAAATTATGACTCAAATACAACTTATAAAGATATTATTACACAAATAAATACAGGCTCTAATGGACAATTAAAGGCATACTATAGTGAAGTTACTAAAAGGATTACAATAGAAACTACAAAAACAGGAATTACCTCAAATATAGAAATAAAAGATATAACAGGCACCAATGTATTAGGACTTGAGGCTAGAACCTATAATGGAACCGATGCAAGTTTTCAAATAAAAACTCCTGGTGCTGCTGATTATGTTCAAGTTCAAAAATCAAATAACACTTTTACAATAGATGGACTAACATTTACCTTAAATGAATCTACAACAGATACTATTAAATTTTCTATAGGGGTAGATTCTAAACCTGCCATAGACAAAATAAAGGAATTTGTAGAAAAATATAATGAACTAATTGATAAGATAAATAAAAGGATTTCAGAAAAAAGGGCATATTCATATAAACCTTTAACAGATGAACAAAGGAAGGAAATGAAGGAAGATGAAATAAAGAAGTGGGAAGAGAAGGCTAAAGAAGGTCTTTTAAAGGGAGATAGTATGCTGCAAGATTTAGTTTATAATTTAAGACAAGCCTTTTTTGAACCACTTAAGGATTCAGGTATTTCTATACAAGAAATTGGTCTTTCAACATCAAGTGATTACACACAAAAAGGAAAAATAATTATTGATGAATCAAAATTAAAATCTGCTTTAGAAAATAGACCTGATGATGTGTTAAACCTATTAACTAAAACTTCCTCAATTGCCTATGACCCAAATAAGACATATACAGGTAGGGGAGATAGAAATAGTGAAATAGGAATTTTCCAAAGAATTAAGGATATACTTGAAGATAATATAAGAACAACAAGAAACTCATCAGGTAAAAAAGGTGCTTTACTTGAAAAGGCAGGTTTAAAGGGCGATTTCAGTGAGTTTAATAATCTTTTATATAAAGAGTTACAACAAAAAGACAGGCTTATAGAGGATTTAAACAAAAAACTGTATGATAAGGAAAATAAATATTATCAACAGTTTGCTAAATTAGAGAAGGCAATGCAAAAGTATAATGACCAATCAGCTTGGCTTTCATCTCAATTAGGAGCGATGTTTAAATGATAAATATTTTTGATTTATTTATTGAATATAAAAGTATAACTGAAGACATAATAAAGGCACTTGAAAAAGAGGAATTTGACCTTTTAAATGAGTTGTTAGAAAAACGCGATATACTAATAAAAAAAATTGATGAGGTTGAAAACAAAAAGGATTTAAAAAAAATAGTTGAGGAGTTAAATATATTAGAATTAGATAATTTTGCTAAAAAATTATTGGATGAAAAATATAAACAAATAAAAATAGACTTAAAAAAAATAAAAGAACAAAAAATGGTAAATGAAAAATACGCTATAAAAGAACCTATGGATTCAATATTTGTTTATAAAAAACTTTGATATATGGAGGATTTTCCTCCATTTTTATTATGAAAATAAATATTTAAAATCTAATATAATCTATAAAGTAATTAGAAATAGATACGATATATATTTTAGAAGAATTAAAGGGATAAAGGATGGGGATTTTATGGATAATATCAAGTTAATAAATAATGTAAATGAACAAATAAAAATTAATCAAAAATTAGATATAAGCTTTAAAGGTAATTCATTTCAAAATAGCGATAAAAATTTAGAGAAACAAAATATAGATATAAAAGATGTTGAAAAAGCTGTAGATAGAGCCAATAAAGTATTCAACGAAAGCACACATTTAAAGTTTGAAATACACGACAAAACAAAGGATATAATGATTAAAATTGTTAATGATGAGACAGGGGAAGTTATAAAAGAAATACCTCCTAAAAAAATATTAGATATGGTTGCTAAGATGTGTGAAATAGCTGGTATTATAGTTGATGAAAAGAGATAGGGGGTGTCTCTTATGCCAATTAACCCCATAACACTTGATAAAATAGATATTAATACAATTAGACAGATAGAAACAAAAATAATAGATAGAATTATACATCATACAACCGAAGCTCAAGCGAATAAAAAAAATAACAATAATCAATTCGACTTAAACAAACAAAATCGAGCTATAGAAGAATTTGCAAAGTTTTTAGCAAAATATAATCTTAGGTCAGAGGCAAAAACAGAAAAGAATAAAGTAAAACTAAAAATATTAAACAAAAATGGAGAAGTTTTAATAGAAAGTTATATTGATGATATAGACTATCTATTAAGGACACTACAGGACCAGACAGGAAATTTAATAGACTTGAGGGGGTAAATATATGTATAATAATAATGCTTTAAATGCATATCAACAAAATAGTGTTTTTACTGCGTCAAAGGAAAAACTATTGTTAATGCTGTACGAGGGGCTTGTCAGATTTATAAAACAAGCAATTTCATCTCTTGAAGAAAAGGATTATCAAAAAGCACATACCAACTTAATTAAAGCACAAAATATAATTTTAGAATTTATGGCAACTTTAAATATGGAGGTTGGAGGAGAACTATCTAAAAGTTTAATGGCTTTATATGATTATATGTATAGAAGATTAGTGGAGGCTAATATTAAAAAGGATATTAATATAGCAAAAGAAATTCTCGAGTTTGCTGAAGAATTGAAAGATGCATTTGAAGAAGCGTATAAAAAAATAAAAAAATAAAAAAATAAAAATTTATAGGCTCTATTGTAAAATAGAGCCTCAGATTGTTGACAAACCTAATTGTTAGCTAAAGTATCAAAAAGCCCCATGAAAGGATTTCAATAGGCTCTTTCATGAGCTTTAGCAATTATTGCTTTTCGACTTTAAAAAAGTCCGTAATTCGGCACAGGACGTGCCGAGCCGAGCGGCCATCAGGACGATGGCATCGCGAGGGTAGGACTTTTTTAAACAAAGAAAAGCTTAGAATTGCTTAGTGAAATGAACGAATGCCCAAGAAATCCTTCATGGGGCTAATCAATATATAACTTTTTCAACAGCCTGAGGCTCTATTGTAAAATAGAGCCTATTTTTGTTGTAATTTTTACTTTTCAAATAGTAAAGTTTAATATAAAATATATATAGCTAATTATTTAATATGATATATAATCATATTAAATAATAAATTTAATATGTGATTTTTATTAATTTAACGTAATTTATGTTGACTTATGATATAATATGTAATAAATTGTTATATAGAAGTGGAAATACTCAAAAAGGAGTGTATGTATGATAAAAAATATAGATAATTTGTCATATTACTTAATAAAAAAAGGATTAGATGCAACAAGCGAAAGAGGAAGAGCAATTTCTAATAATATAGCCAATATAAATACAGCGGGATATAAGGCGAAAAGGGTAGTTTTTGAGGAAAATTTAAAAAGTGCATTAGATGGCACTTCGATAAACTTAAAAACAACAAACAGCAGACACATAAATGATGGAAAATCAATTGAAAATATAAAATATGAAATAATACAGGACAAATCAAACTCTTTAAGATTAGATGGAAACAATGTTGACATTGACATAGAAATGGCAAACTTAGCTGCAAATCAAATACTGTATAATGCTTTAGTAAGTCAAGCTAATTCAAGAATTGCAATGAGAAGAACAGTTATTAGCGGTAAATAAGGGGTGATGATATGAACAATATTTTTACAGGAATGAGAATAAGTGCAAGTGGTCTTGCTGCTGAAAGATTAAGAATGGACATTATTTCAAATAATATAGCAAATATTGAAACTACAAGAACTGAAAATGGTGGACCATATAAAAGAAAAATAGTAACATTTAAAGAAAATCTTGAAAGACAAATAAATAATATAAATGGCAATTCATCTACAAAATACAATGGTGTAAAAGTTGATAAAATAATTGAAGACAATTCACCTTTTAAAAAAGTTTATAATCCTAATCATCCAGACGCTGATAGCAATGGTTACGTTTTAATGCCAAATGTAAATATTTTAGATGAAATGGTTGATCTTATCACTGCAACACGTGCCTTTGAAGCAAATGTTACAGCTTTAAACTCACAAAAACAAATGGCACTTAAAGCATTAGAAATTGGAAAGTAGGTGATATAAATGCCAATAGATAAAGTTAATTTTTTGATAGACAACAATATAGTTAATAAGCAATCAAATTACAACACCAATAACATTGATTTCTCTAATATAATTAAGGAAAAGTTAGACAAGCTTAATGAAAAACAATTAGATGCTGAAAATAAGACAATTGAATTAATAAAGGGTGATGCAAAGGATATTCACGAAGTTATGCTTACTGTCGAAGAGGCACGACTCTCATTGGAATTAGCAGTTCAAATAAGAAATAAACTTGTTGAAGCTTATCAAGAAATAAATAGAATTCAGGTATAGTTAACATAAAGGAGTGCTAAAAATGAATAAAGTTCTTAATTTCTTTAAAAGTGTAGGTGATAAATGGAAGAACTTATCAAAATCAAAAAAAATTTCATTAATCATTATTTTAACTGGTCTTATAATTTCTTGTGTAATATTTGCAATATATTCAAATAGAGTAGAATACGATGTGCTTTTTTCAAACTTAGAACCTCAAGATTCTTCTAAGGTAATAGAAAAATTGAAAAACGATAAAATACAATATAAAATTGAAGGAAATTCAATTTTAGTTCCAAAAGAAAAAGTAGAAGAACTTAGATTGTCAATATTTTCTGACACAACATTACCTTCAAATTTAAAGGGATTTGAATTATTTGACCAAAATAAATTCGGTGTTACTGATACTGAAGCTAAAATAATGTATCAAAGAGCACTTGAAGGTGAACTTGCAAGAACAATTCAGGGGTTTGATGAAGTAGAAAAGGCTAGAGTCCATTTAGTTTTACCTGAAGATTCAGTTTTTACAAGAGATGAAGAAAAGGCAAGGGCATCTGTTACTCTAAAATTAAAAGGAAACAGCAAATTAAGTCCAGAACAAGTTAAGGCAATAATATCTTTAATTTCAGCAAGTGTTAAGAACTTACCTAAAGAAAATGTTGAAATTATAGATAATAATATGAATCTTCTTAGTGAAAATATATTTGAAAATGAACAAAATGGAATCATAACTTCAACAAAGCAACAGGAGTTTAAGAATCAATTTGAAAAAAATCTTCAATCAGATGTTAAAAATATGCTTGAAAAGGTTTTTGGAAAGGATAAAGTAACTGTAAAGATAAATGCTGATTTAGATTTTGACTCAAGACAAATATCAACCATCAAATATGATAAGGATTCTATAATAAGAAGTCAGCATAAAATAAAAGAAAATTCAAACGACTCAAATTCTCAAGGTGCAGCAGGGAGTCCAATAAATAATAATATGTCAAATACATTTCAGAACAATAATCAATCATCAGTTTCTAATAGAGAAGAAGAAATTACTAACTATGAAATTGGACAAACTGAAGAGAAGATAATAAAGGCACCAGGTGAAATAAAGAGATTAACTGTTTCTGTAGTAATTGATGGTAATTTAAGTGAACTTGAAAAGCAGTCAATTAGAAATATAGTTTCAGCTGCTACAGGTTTATCAGAAGAAAGAGGGGACGTAATTAATATTGAAGCATTAGCCTTTAATGATGAATATAAAAAGAAGGCACAAGCTGATTTAGAAGAGATGAAAAAACAAGAAGAATTAGCTAAGAAAAGAAAAACTTATATTATGATTGGAGAAGCAGTAACAGGGCTTATAGTTCTATTGGTTATAGCACTTATTTATAAAAAGAAAAATAAGAAAAATGTTGAACAAATAGAACAAAATCAAATAGATATGCTGATAGGAGATGTAATACAAAAACAACCTATTGCCTATGAACCTGTTCTTGAAGATACAGAACAAGAAATGAATCTTGAAAAGGAAATTAAAAACTATGCTTCTACGAAACCAGAACAGGTTGTTGAACTGGTTAAAACTTGGTTAGCAGAGGATGAGAGGTGATAATTATGGCAAAAGATAAGGATAAATTAACTGGTGTACAGAAGGCAGCCATATTGTTTATCACTTTAGGTCCTGATGCTTCAGCTCCAATATTAAAAAAATTGCCTGAAAATGATATACAAAAAATTACTTTTGAAATTGCAAATATGCAAAAAATTAAAAAAGAATTACGTGAGGAAGTATTACAAGAATTTGTTAATTTGAATAAAGCAAAGGATTATATTATAGAGGGTGGATTTGATTATGCTAAAAATCTGCTAAGTAAAGCATTAGGTCCACAAAAGGCAATGGAGATTATAGAAAAGGTTTCTGAAATTACACAACAATATAGACCATTTTCAATAGCTCGTAAAGCAGATGCACAACAATTATTGAATGTAATAATAAACGAGCATCCTCAAACTATTGCTTTAATTTTATGCTATTTGCAACCTGAAAAAGCAGCACAGCTCTTATCAGGACTTCCTGAAGAATTACAAACTGATGTTGCAAAAAGAATTGCAACAATGAGCAATACATCACCAATAGTTATAGAAGAAGTTGAAGAAATCCTTGAAAAAAAGCTATCAAATGTTGTACGTTCTGATTTTGCAACCATCGGTGGTGTACAAACATTAGTAGATATATTAAACAATGTAGATAGAACTACAGAAAAGTCAATAATTGAAGAACTTGATAGGTATCAACCAGAACTTGCAGAAAAGATTAGAGATAGTATGTTTGTATTTGAAGACATTATTACACTTGATAACGCTTCAATACAAAGAATACTACGAGAAGTTGATATGAAGGTGCTTGCCCTTGCTCTTAAGGGATGTTCAGAAGACGTTTCAAATATAATCTACAGTAATATGTCAAAACGTGCTGCACAAACATTAAAGGAAGACTTAGAATTTATGGGGCCTGTTAGACTAATAGATGTTGAAAAGGCACAACAACAGATTGTGTCTATAATACGTAGATTAGATGAAGCTGGAGAAATTGTAATGTCAAGGGGTGGTGATGATGCAATTATCGTATAACGTTATTAAACATACTTCTGTTAGCGATAAGATTACACTATCACCACCATCTATTGATAAATTTATTAATACTAATATAAAAAACAAAGATGAAATAAATATAGAAGAAATAGTTGAAGAAATCAAAAAACAGGCAGAATTTGATGCTAAAAAAATAATTAATGAAGCCAATAAAAATGCTTTAGAAATAATAAACAATGCAAAACAAAATTCTAAAAAAATCTTAGAGGATGCAAAGGAAGAAGGTTATAAAGAAGGTTTAACTAAAGGCTATAATGACGGATACAACAAGGCTATTTTAGAAGCAAAGGGAGAAGCATATAAAATAATTGAAGAAGCAAATAAATATTTAGAAGGAATATACACTGAAGTAAATGGTTATGTCAAAAAATCAAAAAACGACATAATCAATTTAGCAGTAGAAATAGCAAAGGAAGTTTTAAAATCAGAATTATCTATTAGTAGTGAGGCTATTATAAATTGTGCCCAAAAGGCTCTTTCAAAAGTAAAACAAAAAAGCAATATAATTTTAAAAACATCAATTAATGATTATAAAATTCTAAAATTAAGGCAAGAAGAATTAGAGCAATTTATTGATTCAAGCAGTGCATTAATAATTGTTGCAGATTCAAATCTTCAAAATGGTGATATATATATAGAAACAAATAATGGTATAATAGACGCTACAGTTGAAACTCAACTAAAAACAATTTTAAATAAATTATTAAAGGAATGATGTCAATGTTTCAGCTTGATTATGATAAACTTATTAAAAAGATTAAAGGCACAGAAACAATGAAATTTATAGGTAAGGTTAAAAAGGTTGTTGGATTAACAATAGAAGTTGAAGGGATAAACGCCTTTATAGGTGAACTTTGCAATATAAAATTATTAAATGGTAAATATGTACAAGCTGAAGTTGTAGGTTTTACAGATAAAGGTATTTTGTTAATGCCTTTAGGAGATTTAACAGGTGTATCTACAGGTTCTTTAGTTTTTCCAACTGGTAGTCAACTGCAGGTACCAGTTGGAAAACAATTACTTGGTAAAATACTTGATGGTTTAGGAAGACCCCTTGATGGTTCAAGCATAATGTATGAAGCAAAGTATAATCTTGACTCTGACCCTCCAAACCCCCTACAAAGAAAAAGAATAACCGACATAATTCCAACAGGAGTTAAGGCAATAGATGGATTTTTAACTTGTGGTTTGGGACAAAGAGTTGGTATTTTTGCTGGTTCTGGAGTTGGTAAAAGTACTCTTTTAGGTATGATTGCAAAATATAGTGAAGCTGATGTTAACGTTATAGGTTTAATTGGTGAACGTGGAAGAGAAGTTAAAGAATTTATAGAAAAAGATCTTGGTGAAGAGGGTTTAAAAAAATCCGTAATTGTAGTTGCCACCTCAGACCAACCTCCTCTACTTAGATTAAAGGGGGCATTTACTGCTACAGCCATAGCTGAATATTTTAGAGATCAGGGTCTAAATGTTATGTTAATGATGGATTCTGTTACTCGTTTTGCAATGGCACAACGTGAAGTTGGTCTAACTATTGGAGAACCACCAACAACAAAGGGCTATACCCCTTCAGTTTTTGCAATGTTACCAAGACTTTTAGAGAGGTCAGGTAATTCAAATAAAGGTTCTATCACTGCCTTTTACACAGTCTTAGTAGATGGTGATGATTTCAATGAACCAATTGCTGATGCAGTAAGAGGTATATTAGATGGTCATATAGTTTTATCAAGAAAATTAGCTTCAATGAACCATTTCCCTGCAATTGATATATTATCAAGTATATCGAGATTGATGCCTCAAATAGCACAAGAAAACCATTATCAAAAGGCAAGTGAATTAAGAGATCTTCTTGCAATTTATAAAGAATCTGAAGATTTAATAAATGTCGGTGCTTATCAAAAAGGTAGTAATTACAAGATTGATAGAGCAATAGCTTTAAATGATAAAATAAATGGATTCTTAAGACAGAAAATGAATGAACATCATAGATTTGCTGAAGTTTTAGAAATGTTAAATTCGATAAATTGATAGGTGGTCATAAATATGAACTATAAATTTAAATTAGAAAAGCTATTGGAATTAAAATGTAAAAGAGAAGACTCTCTCAAATTAGAAATGTCTGAATATTTGAATAAGATAAAGATAAAAAAAGATCATATAGAAAATATAAAAGAAAAAATAAATTTTAGCAAAAATAATAAAATTAATTCAGCATTTAGCTATGATTTGAAAAATTATATTAGTTATATAAATTATTTAGAAAGCAAACTCATTGAAGAACAAAAAAACCTTATTATATTAGAAAATGAACTTGAAAAAATAAAGGAACAGTTAATAAATGCCACAAAGGAAAGAAAGGTATTAGAAAATCTAAAGGAAAAATCTTATAACGAATTCTTATCTGAATTAAATAAAATTGAAAATAAAATAATTGATGAAATGGCAATAATCAACTATTTTAAAAAGAATGGGGGGATTATATGAAAATAGATAAAATTCAAGCATCAACCCCAAATTTTATTAATAGTAATTTTTCTAACTATGAACCAAAAGAATTATCAAATTTTAATGATTTATTATTAAATGTACTTAATACTGAAATACCTCAAATAAATGAAATTAACTTAAAAAATGATGTTTTAGATAAAATAAAAAAATTGTTGTATTTAATGAATAATTCCAATGATAATTTATTTGAGTTTAATAATGAAAAATTGAATCTAAACGAAAATGATTATAAAGAATTATCTATTATTTTATTTTATCTCCAACAACAAACCAAAGTAAAACATAGTGACATAGAAATAAATACAATGGAAACACAAAATAAAAATCGATTAAATTTAACTAATACTGAATTTAATCCTACTACTTTTGAAAATATTCCTTTAGATTACAGAAATGTTAAATATAATAACATTAAAGATAATGATATATTTAATAACTTACTAATAAATAAAAGTGAAAAAATACAAACAAACAATACCTTTTTAAGTTTAAATGAAGTAAGAAATTTAATCAATAATATAGTGAAAAAGGAAGAAATTAATCCTTTAACACAAGAGCTTAATATCATTATGCCAAGGTACTCATTTAAGATCCAAAATGATAAGAATATGAATCAATTAATATTTGACGAATTAGAAAATAATGTAGACATCTTAAAAAGTTTAGATGATCAATCCATTTTAGTTGATGAATTACCTATTACTGAGTCTCAATTATTAAATGACAATAATTTTATAAATACAGTAAAAGTAGATAATAAAAACTTTATTATGTCTAACAGTAGTTTTTATCAAATTGAAAAAATAAATGAAATTTTTAACATAGTTGCAAGTAAAATTAGAAATATAAAAAACGAAGATATATATGAATTAAAAATAAATCTTAAACCAAGAGAACTTGGGGAAATAAACATTAAAATTTCCTATGATAATGGTAATGTTAATGGATTAATAATAGCAAATAATAGGGAAGTTGCTAACTTACTGAAAGAAAATATAAGTTATTTAAGGGAACAAATATATAATAATAGCTATGAATATAAAGAAATAAATCTAAATGTACAAACGGATAATCATAATAATAACCATAATAGTAACAAAAATCAAAATCAAAAAAAGAAAAATCATAATAACAAATTTATACTTGAAGATGAATAAAAAGGTGGTGTAATATGGAAATCAATAAAATTTTAAATGATTCTAACCTTAACATAAGAAATAAAAACTCAATATTAGATAAGAATGCTTTTTTAAAAATTTTAACTGTACAATTGTCAAATCAAGACCCTTTAAATGCTAAAGATAATACAGAATATGTAGCACAAATGGCACAATTTTCAGCTTTAGAACAAATGCAAAATCTTAATTCCACTATGGAAAAACTATATGCATCACAAAGATTTAGTCAAGCAATAAATATGATCGGAAAGGAAGTAGAGGTTATCGAAAACAATATAATCAAAAAAGTATTTATTGAATCAACAAAAGTAATTGGAAATAATGTATACTTAATTTCTGATGGATATCAATATAATCTTGATGATGTAATTAGTATAAACTCATTTTTAAAAGAAGATAGTACAAAAGACGAAAATTTAAATAAATAGGAGGAGATAAAATGCTAAGATCATTATCTGCAGGGGTAAGTGGAATGAAGTCTAATCAAATCAAAATGGATGTTATTGGTAATAATATTGCAAATGTTAATACTATAGCGTTTAAATCTGGTAGAGTGACATTTAAAGATATGCTTAGTCAAACACTTCAAGGTGCAAATGAACCAACTAATAATTTTGGTGGTTCTAATGCAAAACAAGTAGGTATAGGAACAACAATTGCAAGTATTGATACAAATATGAATCAAGGTGCTCTTCAACCTACTGGAAGAGCAACAGATTTAGCAATTGAAGGTAATGGTTTCTTTATTGTAAGTGACGGATTGGAAACGAGATATACGAGAGATGGTTCCTTTACCATTGATAAAAATGGAGCATTAGTTACATCAGAAGGCTTACATGTTAGAGGTGTTCTAAATACAAGTATACAACTAAATGAAGGAAAATTAGAAGGAACTCCAGATTTTACTCCTGGAGAAGAATCATTAGAACCTGAAGAAATAACAGCAGATACAACTCTTGATCAATTAAAAGATATTTATATCCCATTAGAAGCTACAATAGGAGGTTCAGAACAACCTATTAAATTGACAAGCTTTTCTATATCAGAAGATGGTACAATAAAGGGAATCTATGGAGACAAAACTATTACAATAGGAAAAGTAACACTTGCTGCATTTCAAAACCCTGCAGGTTTAATGAAAATGGGTGGTAATACCTACAGTGTATCAGCAAACTCAGGAGATGCAAAAATTGGATTACCAAAATCATCGGGTTATGGTAAAGTTCAACAGGGTCTGCTTGAAATGTCTAATGTTGATTTAGCAGAACAATTTACTGAAATGATTGTAACAAGTAGAGCATTTCAGGCTAACTCAAGAACCATTACTACTTCTGATGAATTATTACAAGAACTATTAAACCTAAAGAGATAATGAGGTATAAGGTATGATCAAGTTAACAGGTTTAAACAATAAAGAATTTTATTTAAACTGTGATCTTATTGAAAAAATTGAAGTTACTCCTGATACAGTAATTACAACTACAACAAATAAGAAATATGTAGTCATTGAAGATCCTCAAACTATAATTCAAAGAATCATTCAATTTAAGATAGCGTATATGTCAACAAGACCGGAGGTAATAAAATGAAAAAGAATGATTTTTCAACTGCTGCAGGTCTACTTTTAGGAACAGCTGCCGTTATATTTGGTATGCTTCAGGGTGGAAGTTTAAAAACGTTTTGGGATGCACCTTCACTTTTTATAACGGTTTTTGGTTCTCTTTTTGCAGTTATTATATCCTTCCCCTTTGATACTGTAAAAAGGCTACCTGCAGTATTAAAAAATGCCTTTATAGATAAACATACACCAGCAGATGAATTAATAATAACATTCGTTGAGCTTTCAAAAAAAGCAAGAAGAAATGGTTTATTATCATTAGAAGATGAAATCTCTAAAATTGAAGATGGCTTTCTAAAACAAGGAATTCAAATGGTAGTTGATGGACTTGAACCTGAAACTATTAAAGACATTCTTGAGTTAGAAATAGGAGAAATGGAAAAAAGGCATCAAAGCGGTATTGCTGTATTAAAAGCTTGGGCAAGCTTAGCACCAGCCTTTGGTATGATTGGTACCCTGATTGGACTTATACAAATGTTGTCTCAACTTCAAGATCAATCAAAGCTTGGGCCTGCAATGGCAGTATCACTTATTACATCCTTTTATGGTGCACTTTTAGCCAACCTTGTTTTTACTCCATTAGCAAATAAATTAGAGCTAAAAAGTGAAATAGAATCCAATAGAAGAGAAATGATGCTTGAGGGGATTTTAACAATTCAGTCAGGTGTAAACCCAAGAATATTGGAGGATAAGTTAAAAACATATCTTTCACCAACTGAGAGAAAAAGATATCAAGAAAATATAATACAAGGAAATGCGGTGACTGAAAATGAGTAGAAGAAAAAAGAAACAAGAATCTGGGGGAGGAGGCGAATGGCTAACAACATATGCCGACCTTATGACTTTACTTCTAACCTTCTTCGTTCTTCTATATTCCTTCTCTACAATAGATGCAATTAAATTTAAGGAAATATCCTGGTCATTAGCTAAAGCACTTGGTGGAAAAACAGGTGTAATTAATAATGGTGGAAATTTAGGCCCAGTCCCAATAAATCAAAACCCTGGAGATGGAATTAAAAATAGATCTGAACTTGAAAGTAGTGAAACAACAAGACTTTTCAATGCAATATCTAAAGAAATTGAACAAAATAATCTGAAAACTAAAATAACAATAAAGGAAGATGTAAGGGGAGTAATTATTGAACTTCAAGAAAAAATACTTTTTGATCCAGGTAAGGCTGTATTGAAGGAAGAAAGTATTCAGACCCTATCCAAAATAGCAGATATACTAAAAAAATATACAAACGAAATAATTGTAGAGGGTCATACTGATAATGTTCCTATAAACACAGGTTACTATAAATCAAACTGGGAACTGTCAGCAGATAGAGCAGTTAAAGTTACACGTTTTTTAGTTGAATCGAAGGGAATAGATCCTAAAAAAATTCAATCTGTAGGGTGTGGAGAATTTAGACCAATAGCTTCTAACGATACACCTGAAGGAAGGAAAAAAAATAGAAGAGTAAATATATTAATTCTAACAAAGGATAAGGGGAGCAAGTAAAAATGAGTGAACAAAAGGGAAATAAATTATTAGTTTTATTAGTAGTTATTACGTTAATATTAGTTATAGGACTTGGAATTGTCCTTGGTTATTTTATATTCTTTAAGGACAAAACAAACTCATCTACTCAAACTAACATAAAGGTTGAAGAAAAAATAATGGACTTAAAGGAATTTGTTGTAAATTTATCAGATGAAGATAAAACGTATATAAGAATAACTATATCATTAGCATATGATAAGAAAAACAAAAAACTTGATAAAGAATTACCAAATAAAGTACCTGCAATAAGAGATGTTATTATAGAGATACTAAGAAAAAAGAAAACTGCAGACTTCAATTCTAACAACATAGATAATATTAAAAAAGAATTAATAAAAGCTATTAATAGCAACTTGACTAATGGAGAAATAATAAATATATATATTCAAGATATAATAATTCAGTAGGTGAATGATATGAATTATATAATTTATGCCTTTAAAATACTATTAATACTCCCCTTTATTCTTCTTTTAATTGTTTTAACAACCAAAATATTAAATAATTATCAATATAAATCAAAACATATTAAGGTAATAGATAGAGTTCAAATAGCTCCAAATAGTTATATATTATTAATTAAAATAATTGACAAAACATATGTTATGTCTACAAACAACAATGAATCTAAAATTCTATTTGAAATAGAAAATCCATTAGAATTAAATGAAGAAGATAGGGGATTTAATTTATTGAATTTTATGAAATACAACTTAAATTTAAAGAGGGAAGATAAAGAATGAAAAGGAAAGTAAAAGTTATATTCTTAATATTAACTATTTTTTTATTTTCAGGTATTGCCTATGCTCAACCAGTCAATTTGACTGTTCCAAAAGTAAATATATCTGTAGATAACGCAACAAATCCAAAGGATTATGTTGATAATATAAAATTATTAATCCTTTTAACAAGTTTAAGTTTTATTCCTTCAATAATACTTTTAATGACATCTTTTACAAGAATAATTGTTGTATTTGGTTTTTTACGTAATGCACTTTCAACACAGCAATCGCCTCCAACACAGGTTCTTATAGGCTTGGCACTATTTATGACTTTCTTTATTATGTCACCAGTATATACAAAAATAAACAATGATGCTATAAAACCATATGTTGAAGGTAAAATAACTCAAAGTGAAGCAATAGATATAGGCAGTAAACCACTGAAGGATTTTATGTTGAAACAAACCAGAGAAAAAGATTTAGCACTATTCTATAAATACAGTGGGCTACAAAAGCCTTCTAATAAATATGATGTACCTTTTAACATTTTAATACCAGCCTATGTTATAAGTGAATTAAAAACTGCTTTTCAGATGGGATTTTTAATCTATGTTCCTTTTATTGTTATAGATATGGTAGTGGCAAGTGTTCTTATGTCAATGGGTATGTTTATGTTACCTCCTGTTTCAATTTCGCTTCCGTTTAAAATACTACTATTTGTATTAGCAGACGGATGGCATTTAGTCGTTAAAACATTAATCGAAAGCTTTATGTAGGTGATTTTATGAGTGAAAATTTTATTCAATATATAGGAAAAGAAGCTATTTTTACCGCATTAAAGGTAGCTGCACCAATTTTATTAGTTTCTATGATTATAGGACTTATAATTAGTATTTTCCAAGCAGTTACTCAAATACAAGAACAAACATTAACATTTGTACCTAAAATGTTAGCTATTATATTTGTATTACTATTACTTGGGCCCTGGATGTTGAATACTTTAGTAAATTTTATAGAAACTATGATAAATAGTATGTTATATATAATTAGGTGATATAATGCAAAATTTTATTATTTACTTTTTAATTATTATTAGAATAACAGCAATGATGATTGTAGCTCCATTCTTTTCAGTAAGAAGTATACCAAATATAGTTAAAATAGGATTTTCATTAATCTTATCCAGTTTAGTTGTTTCAATATACAATTTGCCATTTAATATTAGTATAAATAGCAACTTTGATTTATTTATACTAATATTAAATGAAATAATAATTGGACTTTTTATAGGTTATATAGCTTTATTTGTATTTAATGCCATCAGAATATCGGGGCAGTTTATTGATTTTTCAATTGGTTTTACAATGTCTCAATATTATGATCCAAACACTAATAGTACATCAACTAACATCGAGAGATTTTTTTATTGGTTATCTTTAGCTATATTTGTTACACTTAATTTTCACCATATTATATTATCGGCAATTATTAAAAGTTTTGAAGTCATACCGTTAGGTTTTTTCTTAAATAATGAAAAAATTTTTATATCCTTTATTTATTTTTTTAGTAAAAGTTTTTATTTAGGAGTGAAACTTGCTGCACCTATTGTATTAGTTTTATTTATAACTGAATTTACAATGGGACTTATTGCACGTGCAGTACCACAAATAAATGTATTTATTTTAGGTATGCCAATCAAGGTTATTGTAGGCCTTTTATCAATTTCTACAATTCTTGGAGGCCTAATTCATATGTATATAAAATTATTTGAAGGATTAAATGGCGATTTTTTAAAATTTTTTAGTTTGTTCCCTGTAATTGTTTTAGCTACAGATGATAAAACAGAAGAACCTACACCTAAAAAACTAAAGGAAGCAAGAGAAAAAGGGCAGGTTGCAAAGAGTATAGACTTAACTTCATCTATTATCTTAATGGGAGCAACAGTAATTTTAATAATATTATCTGATTTTTATTTTGAATATGGCAGAGCATTTATAAATCAAAGTTTTAGTCTAATTAACAAAAATGAACTAACCTATAAATCCATAATGTCTATAGTTTTATTTATGATAAAAAATGGGCTTATTGCTTCTATGCCAATTGTTTTTACGGTTATGATATTAGGTATTATATCTAACATTGCTCAAATTGGACTTATTATCTCGAAGGAAGGATTAAAACCACAGCTATCTAAGTTAAACCCGATTAATGGTTTTAAAAGATTTTTTTCAAAACGCTCATTTATAGAACTATTTAAATCAATTGCAAAAATATCAGTTATTGCCTATTATTCTTACAAATATGTTTCTTCTGTGATATTTGATATATTAAAAATATCTGATTTAAATCCAGAGGGTATTATTCCTTTTGCATCAAAAATAATAAATGGTCAATTAATTAGGCTTGTTTTTATATTATTTATACTTGGAATAATTGATTTTGTAATACAAAAACGTCAGCTAAAAAAAGAATTAAGAATGTCTAAAGAAGAAATAAAGGAAGAAATGAAGCAGACTGAAGGGAATCCACAAATTAAATCTAAAATAAAACAAAAACAAAGAGAAATAGCAATGAGAAGAATGATGCACGAAGTTCCAAAGGCAACAGTTGTTGTAACAAATCCAACACACTTTGCTGTTGCATTAAAATATGAAAAGGGACAAAGTGGTGCACCTAAAGTAATTGCAAAAGGAAGTGACTTTTTAGCCTTAAAAATAAAAGAAGTTGCTAATAAAGCTAATGTACCTATAATAGAAAACAAAGAGGTTGCAAGAAGTCTTTATTATAAATGTGAAATAAATGATGAGATACCTATTGAACTATACCAAGTGGTTGCTGAGATTATAGCATATATCTATAGCTTAAAGAAATAGTGAGGGTGAAATATAATGGACTTCAATAAAAATAATAATATTATAAAAAAATATCTGGATGTTATAGTTTCATTACTTGTGGTTCTTATAATTTTTATGATTATTATTCCATTGCCACCAACTGTTTTAGATATTCTTCTTGCTGCGAACTTAACCTTTTCATTAATAATTCTTCTTTTAACTATGTTTACTACAGATGTACTTGAATTTTCTGCTTTCCCAACCATTCTGTTAGTGACTACATTATTTAGGTTAGGACTTAATATTTCATCCACAAGATTAATATTAGGACGTGGAGAAGCAGGAAAAATAATAGAAGCATTTGGTAATTTTGTCGTTGGTGGAAACTATGTTGTTGGTTTTATTTTATTTATTATAATAATTGTTATTCAATTTGTGGTTATTACTAACGGAGCAGGTAGAGTTGCTGAAGTATCTGCAAGATTTACACTTGATGCAATGCCAGGAAAACAAATGAGTATAGATGCTGATTTAAACGCAGGAATTATAACTGAACAAGAAGCTAAAATAAGAAGAAAAAAGCTTCAGCAGGAAGCTGATTTCTATGGTGCAATGGATGGTGCTAGTAAATTTGTAAAAGGAGATGCGATTGCAGGAATTGTCATTACAATAATAAACCTTATTGGTGGAGTAATAATTGGAATGATATTTTTAGGTCTTCCTGCACTTGAGGCATTGAAACATTTCGCACTCTTAACAGTTGGAGATGGACTTGTAAGTCAAATTCCAGCATTACTTATATCTACAGCATCAGGTATTATAGTAACAAGAACATCAAGTGATGTTTCATTAGGTAAAGAACTTTCAACACAATTTACCTCGTATCCTAAAGTATTAGCAATTGCAAGCTTTATAATGTTTTTAATGGCCTGGATACCCAATTTACCAGCACCAGCATTTTTAATTATGTCTGGAGCAACTGGTTTTTCTGCATATCTTCTATCTAAAGAAAAGAAAAATCAGGAAATATTAAGTGAAGTAGCAACTTCTGAAATACAAGCATCTCCAACAAGAGAACCAGAAAATGTTCTACATTTGTTAAATGTAGAACCACTTGAAATTGAAATAGGTTATGGTTTAATTCCTCTTGCTGATATATCTTCAGGCGGTGATCTTTTAGACCGAATTGCAGGGGTAAGACGTCAGTGTGCTGTTGAACTTGGAATTATTGTTCAACCAATAAGAATAAGAGATAATCTACAACTTGCTACTAACGAATATAGAATAAAGATAAAAGGTACAATAGTAGGTAAAGGTGAAATATTATGTAATCATTTTCTTGCAATAGATGCCTCTGGAGAAGGATTACCTATTGATGGTATCAAAACTATAGAACCAGCATTTGGCTTACCTGCTGTATGGATTCCTGATAATAAAAAAGATGAAGCTGAAATTATGGGTATTACAGTTATTGATCCTACAACTGTACTTGTAACTCATTTAAGTGAAATAATTAAGAAACACTCATACGAACTATTAGGTCGACAAGAAGTAAAATTATTAATTGATAATATAAAGGAAAGCTATCCTGCAGTAGTTGAAGAATTAATTCCAAATCTTATGAGTTTAGGTGAACTTCAAAAGGTTCTTCAAAACCTATTACGCGAATTAGTACCAATAAGGGATTTAGTTACAATTTTAGAAACATTAGCTGATAATGCAGTTTTAACTAAAGATACTGAACTTTTAACAGAATATGTTAGAATCGCATTATCAAGAACTATATGCCGTAATTTAATTGATGAACAAGGAGTAATTCGTGTTATTACTTTAGATATAAATTTAGAAAATATGATTTCTGAAAACATTCATAAATCATTACAGGGATCATATCCAGCTTTAGAACCTAATATAACTACACAAATTTATCATTCTATTAAGGATAACATTGAATTAAATCAATTTAATAATGATATCCCTGTGATTTTAGTAAATCCAAAAATAAGACCAGCTTTTAGAAGAATGATAGAGATGGTATTCCCTCAAGTTCAAGTTTTATCTATGAATGAAATACCAACTGACATACAAATAGAAACCATAGGGATGGTGACATTACAATGATAATTAAAAGATATATAGTTGATAATATGAACGAAGCAATGACAAGAATTCGCTACGAATTAGGAAATGATGCAGTAATAGTAAGTCAACGTAAAATTAGACAAAAAGGTATATTAGGTTTTTTTAAGCCTAAGAAAATTGAAGTAACAGCAGCAGTAGATGATAAAAAACAAAAAGAATCTACGATTAAAACAATTGAACTTGAAAAGGAAATTAAAGAATTAAAATATTTAATAGAAAACATAAATAATCAATCAATAAAACAGACAAATAAACAAAGTGAAGTTAATAAAAACAAGTTCAAACAAAACCTAATTAATTCTGGTGTTCCAGAGGAAATAGCAACTGAAATAATTGATTCTATAAAACAAAAAAATCAAGGCAAAAAAATGAATCAAAAGATTTATCAAAATGAATTTAAAACTTTTTTAAATACAATAATTAAAACAAATAAATTCGACGATGGGAAAATACATGTCTTTGTTGGTCCAACTGGTGTTGGGAAGACTACAACTATAGCTAAATTAGCCAGCTTGTTTTCGCTTTATAAAAATAAAAAAGTTGGACTTATTACTGTAGACACCTATAGAATTGGTGCCGTTGAACAGTTAAAAACATATGCTGAAATATTAGGTATACCCTTTAGTGTAATATATTCCATAAATGAAATTAAAAAAGTATTATCTGAAATGACAAATTGTGATATAATCTTGGTAGATACAACAGGAAGAAACAGCAAAAACGTTATGCAAATTCAAGAAACAAAAAGACTAATTCAAGAAATTAATCCAGATTATGTTCATTTGGTAATAAGTATGATTACAAAGGAAAAGGACATAAAACGTATTGTAGAAGATTATAAAATGTTAGATTATAACAGTATAGTTTTAACTAAGATAGATGAAACCAGTTATTATGGTTCTATTTTAACAACAATATATTATGCAAATGTTCCTGTATCTTATATAACAACAGGCCAAAATGTTCCAGATGATATTGAAGAAGCAGAAAAAGAAAAACTAATAAACATGATTTTGGAGGCTGAATAGCCATGGATCAGGCACAAAGATTAAGACAATTAGTAGAAAGAAAGAAACAAGAATTGCAACAAAAAAGGTTTAAAGTAATAACAGTATCAAGTGGAAAGGGAGGAGTTGGCAAAACAAGCTTTGTTGTTAACTTTGCTACTGCTCTTTCTAAAAGAGGTTTAAAAGTTTGTGTTCTTGATGCCGATTTCGGTATGGCAAATGTCGATATAATGTTTGGATGTATGTCAAAATTTAGTATAATAGATGTTTTAGAAGGAAATAAATCAATTGATGAAATTATTTTAAAAACAATAGATGGTGTCGAAATAATGCCAGGTGGTTCTGGTTTAAGTAAAATTTATACTATTGATGAAGATAAAAAAAATCAAATAATATCACAATTTGACAAATTAAATGATTATGATATCTTAATTATAGATACGGGTGCAGGTGCTTCAGAAAATGTATTAAAATTTATTGAAATAGCTGATGAAGTTATTGTTATCACAAATTCTGAACCTACTGCACTAACAGATGCCTATAGCCTTATAAAAATTATTTATTTAAATAATTTAAATTCAAACATTAATATTGTTGTAAATAGAGCAAAAAACAATCAAGATGCCGAAGAAACATTTAATAAAATTTGTTATACTGTTAAAACTTTTATTGGTAAAAACATTAAATACTTAGGATATATTGTGGAAGATATAAAAATAGGACAAGCTATTAAAAAACAAACACCTTATGTATCGGAACATCCAAACACTGAATTTTCACTATGTATAAACAAAATCGTTGCTAAAATAATGGGTATTGAAGAAAATAACAAAAATAAATATACTTCATTTAAAGATTATATAACAAAATTATTTAAGGCGGTGGGGAAATGAACTTATCTATTAATTTAAAAATTAATCAAAACATCGAAATTATAGATGATGAAGTTACCTATAAAAGTATTGTTCAGGATATAAATAAGGATGGTATGTGTATTAGCTATCCTATTCATCATAATAAACCACTTCTTATACATTCAGGCAGTGTAATAGAATTTTATGTTACAACAGAAAGAGATATTGTAAAATGCAAATCTGTAGTTTTAGGAAAGAAAAGAGAAGAAAACATTAATTTGTTAGTTTTAAGTTTACCAGAAGTTATAGAGAGAGTCCAAAGAAGAGAATATTTCAGACTACCTATTACAATGCCAATTAGATATTATGGGCTACCTAAAGATAGGATATACACATCCTTAAGGGATGTACCTTCTGGATATTTTTCAAGATTAATAAATTCAGTTTCATTAGATATAAGCGGTGGTGGAATCAAAATTGTTTCAAACGAGATCCACAATCCTGGTGAGTATGTAATAATATCTATTAATATACCACAAGAAATAAATATTTTATGCTCTGTAGTAAGAATTGAAAATACAGAAGAAAAAAATAAATTTAAGTTAGCATTGAAGTATGAAGGTATAGAAGAAAAAACTAGAGATAAAATAATACAATTTATATTTAATAAATTACGTGAACAAAGTAAACTGCTTAGATAGGAGTGATTTTATTGAAGTGTTATAAGCAGTTTGATGAAAGAGAAGAAATGATTTTAAAATATATTCCCTATGTTAAATATATAGCATCAAGGCTTCTTATAGGTTTTCCCCCTGGAATTGAATTCGATGATTTAGTAAGTTATGGTATTATAGGCTTGATAGACGCAATTGAAAAGTTCGATCCAACAAAAGGAATAAAATTTGAAACCTATGCTACCTTAAGAATTAAAGGTGCTATTATCGATGAATTAAGAAAAATTAGTTGGATGCCTAAAAGTGCTTTTTCTAAATTAACTCAGCTTAACTTAGCAAGAGAAAATTTAGAATCAAAATTAAACAGAGAACCTACAGAAAAAGAATTAGCCGACTATCTTGGTGTATCTGTAAATGATATTAGAACTACTGAATCCTATATTAACTATTTATCTGTTATATCATTAGAAGATATATTTTATAAATCTGATGATGAAGATATACAATTTAAAAATATGATAGAAAATGAAAATAGTCCTCAGCCTGATAAAATATTTGAAGAAGAAGAAATGTTAACTACTTTAAAAAAGGCACTTAATATGCTACCTGAAAAGGACAAGCTTGTTCTGCAATTATATTATTATGAAAAATTAACTCTAAAGGAAATAGGAAAAATTTTAGAAATCACTGAATCAAGAGTATCACAATTGCATAGCAGAGCCATAATAAGATTAAGAGAAAATATGAAAAAGTTAAGTTATTTAGACTAAGGAGGAACTATGCCTTTAGTATTAATTATATTAGGTGCTTCTTTAATCTATTATTCATACAGATTAGGTATTAAAGCACACTATTCAAAAAATATTCAAAATAATAAAAATGTATTTAAAAATTATTATACAAAAAGTGAATTAGATTTATATAAAAAAGATATCAATGAACTTAAAGAAAATATAAACTATATAAATGAGTCTATTTTTGCTCTAAATTTAAAAATAGAAGATATACAAAGCAATTATAATAACATTTTAAGTTCTTTAAATAACAAAGAAAAAATAGGAATTAATGATACCTATCAAAATTTTGAAGATAAAAGTGAAAACTTAAATGATAAAATAAAGGAATTATATAATAAAGGTTTGTCTATTGAAGAAATATCCTCAACCCTTAGAATAGGAAAGGGGGAAGTTTTATTAAGATTAGGATTAAACAAATAATAAATATAATAAAAACTTATTTCAAAAGTAAAGATTTTGTTCTTGGTCTGGGAATTGGTATTGTAATAGCAACTCTTCTTATGTTAACATATTCATATAACAATATACCAAGATACAAGATTGAAAAAATGGCAAGAGACTTAGGTATGTTATATCCAGATGAAATTAAATCATATTTTGAAAAAAAGTAGGGGATGGAAAATGATAAGAGGACTTTATATTGCTTCAAGCGGATTAATTTTAAGACAAATACAACAGGAAAACTTAAGTAACAATATTGCAAATATAAATAATCCTGGTTTTAAGAACGATAAAATTTGCTTTAAATCCTTTAACGAGGTGCTTTTACAAAATTACGATAAAAAAGTTGGCAATACAAATTTTAAACAAATTCTTGGCACAATGCCTATGGGCATTGGACTTGATGAAACAAAAACAGATTTTTCTCAAGGAATTTTAGAAGAAACAGGTAGAAACCTTGACTTTGCAATTGAAGGAGATGGTTTTTTACAGTTTTAGATAATAATAAGGAATATTATACACGAAATGGTAGATTTAAAATTGACAAAGATGGTTATTTGACTACTACTGACAATAAGAGAGTTTTGGGGCTTGATGAAAATAATCAAAAAGTTTTTATAAAAATTGATAGCAATAATTTTAAATTTAACAATAATCAGATCAATACTACTAGTGGTAATTATAGACTATACATTGTGAAGGGCGATATGAAAAAAGAAAATGAAAATATGTATTCTTCTACAAATGTAGAAATTGATAATAATTCTATTATACATCAAAACAAAATTGAAAAAGCTAACATTGATACTATTGAAATGATAACAGAATTGATTTCAGTTATGAGAAACTATGAATCAAATCAAAAAGTAATACAATCCATCGACGATACACTTGGAAAAACAGTTAATGAAGTTGGCAATGTCAATAGATAATGAGGTGATCAAATGCTAAGATCAATTTGGAACAGTACATCTGGTCTATATTCTAATCAAACAAGAATAGATGCTATATCAAATAATATTGCAAATATAAATACAAATGGCTATAAGCGTGTCGATGTTAATTTTTCAGATATATTAGTTGAAAATGTTAATAGATTAGGTGTACCAGTAACTGAAAATGAAAAAGAAAAGTTTGTTGGAAGTGGTTCTCGAATAAGCGGATTTATTAGAGATGATTCTCAAGGAATTATTGAAAAATCAGACAGAAATTTAGATTTTGCTATTGAAGGAAGAGGATACTTTAGATTAATAGACAGTAAAGGTAATGAATTATATACAAGAAAAGGTAATTTTTATATAGATGCTAATAATAATTTAGTTGATTCTGATGGTAACAAATTAGATATATCATTAAACACAAAAGATAATATAGACTATGACAAAATATCTGTTAAAGAAAATGGCGATATTTTATACAACGAAAATATAATAGGCAAAATAGATATTTACGATTTTGATAGTGAAGATAATCTATATCCTATAGGAAATAGCCTATTTAAAGGTATTAATCCAAAACCTATAAATTCTTCAATTAAACAAGGTTATATTGAAAAATCTAACGTAGATATTTCAAAAGAATTAACAGACCTTTTAGTCACTCAAAGAGCATTTGAACTAAATTCAAGAGCACTAAAAACTTCTGAAGAAATGTGGCAAATGACAAACAATTTAAGATCTAAATAGTATAAAAAACCCCTTTAAAGTATATAATTTTAAAAAAAGCTTTAAAGGGGTTTTGATATGAATTCATATAATTTGTATTTAGAAGCTATTAATCTATACGAACAAAAAAATTATAAAAAGGCTTTAAATTTATTTTTAAAGGTTTTAGAACAGCAAAACAATTATCTGATAAATTACAATATTGGTGTATGCTACATAGAATTAAATAAATTCACGGATGCTATTCAATTTCTAAAAAAATCATTATATTTAAATAAATATTATGAAAATACATATATAAATTTAGCTTATTGTTACTATAAAAAAAAGGATTATAAATCTTGTTATAGAATTATAAAAGAGGGAGTATCAGCAATAAATAGTGATAAATTAAATAATATAGAAAAAAATTTATTTAATTTAATAATATATGGAGGGGAAAATGAGTTTAATAAAAAAGCTAAATAAAGGGGATAAAGTTTCACTTATAGCACCCGCTGGTGCAATATTTAATGATGAATTAATAAAAAAATCAATCCAAATAATAAATGAATTTGGATATAGTGTTAAATTGGGTAAAAATATTAATTCTAAATACGGCTATCTTGCTGGAGAAGATAATAAAAGAGTAGAAGACCTGATAGATGCATTTAAAGATAAAGAAGTAAAAGCAATATTTTGTATTCGCGGTGGTTACGGAACCATCAGGCTCTTAGATAAAATTAATTACAATGTTATAAAAAATAACAAAAAAATTTTTGTAGGTTATAGCGATATAACATCACTTCACGCATCTTTTTCTCATTTAGATTTTCCTACTTTTCATGGACCAATGTTTAGTTATGATATTTTTAAAAATAATGATAACTACAACCTATTATTTGAATTTTTAGAGGGAAGAATTGATAAATTAAACTATGCCCTAACTCCTATAAGAGAAGGTAATATTGAAGGAAAAATAGTTGGTGGAAATCTGTGTGTTCTTTGTTCCTTGATTGGTACACAATATCAATATAAATTTAAAAACTCCATATTATTTATTGAAGAAATTAACGAAGAGCCATATAAAATAGATAGATTTTTAAACCAATTATATCATTCAAATATTTTAAATGAGGTGGAAGGAATTATCTTAGGAAGCTTTACAAATTGCAATCCTGAAGATAAAAATAGGAGTTTTTCTTTTGAATATATTTATGAATATATAAAGGAACTTACCACCAAGCCAATATATTTTGGTTTACAAAGTGGACATGACTATACAAATAAGTTGCTTCCCTTAAATATTACTGCTAAAATTATTGACAATAAATTAATAATAAATAAAGGAGAGGTTTTCATTGATTAATTTTTTTGCAGAATCAAAAAAAATTCAAGATAAACTAATAGAGTATAGAAGATATTTACATATGCATCCTGAAATAGATAGGGACTTAAAAAATACAGCTGATTTTATTGAAAGTATATTAACTAATTACAATATAAGCTATAAACGTTATGAAAATTGTGGTATTGTGGCTGAAGTTGGCAAAGGAGAAAAGATTATAGCCTTAAGGGCTGATATGGATGCTTTAACAATAGAAGACAAAAAAAATGTTCCATATAAATCTAAAAATAAAGGTTTAATGCATGCTTGTGGACACGATGCACATACATCAATACAATTAGGAACTTGTATTCTATTAAAAAAATATGAGCATTTATTAAATGGTAAAGTAAGATTTATTTTCCAGCCAGCTGAAGAGACTGATGGTGGAGCAAAGGATATGATTGATTATGGTGCTATAGACAATGTATCCTTTATAAGTGCTCTACACGTAGAAGAAACATTAGATACTGGAATTATAGGTATAAACAGCGGAATTGTGAGTGCTGCATCAAATCCTTTTAAAATAACTATTAAGGGTAAAGGGGCTCATGGTGCACATCCTGAAGATGGAATTGATCCAATAGTTGCTGCTTCAAAAATAATTGACAATCTACAAATAATTATATCAAGGGAAATTTCTGCTTTTGAAAGTGCGGTAATTACCATTGGTAAAATAAATGGTGGAACAGCACCTAATGCAATAGCAGAAGAAGTAATTATAGAGGGAATTATAAGAACCTTAGGAAATAATACAAGAAAGCAAGTATTAGATAGATTTACATCAATAGTTAATTTAACAGCAGAAACTTTTAGATGTAATATAGAAATAAATATAATAGAAGGTTATCCATCCTTTAGTAATGATAATAATCTTATTGAAACTCTAAATAAAATACAAAAAGAAAACTCAAATTACTTTACTATAAAAAAATTAGATTATCCAAGTATGGGGGTAGAGGATTTTGCGTACTATACAGAAAAAATACCTGGAATTTATTATAAATTAGGATGTAGAAATATAAATAAAGGTATAGTTCATCCAGCTCACGGAAGTTATTTTGATATAGATGAAGAATGTTTATGGATCGGATGTGGAATACAATGTTCTATAGTTCAAAAATTTATTATGAATGAAACAATAGAGCTCTAAATTTTAGAGCTCTTTTAATAAGTGAATCACAGTAATTTACATAAATAGTGGCTTTTATAATTAATACTCTATGACGATTATTTTATTTCACTTTGACTATATAGTATATTAGTGCAAATAAAAAAGAGAGCTTACTGCTCTCCTATGGTGGGCCTTCAGGGACTCGAACCCCGGACCGACCGGTTATGAGCCGGTTGCTCTAGCCAGCTGAGCTAAAGGCCCAAAATCTATTTTAATTATAAAAAATTCATATTATAATGTCAAGCATTTTTTAAATATTTTATTATAAAATTGTTTATCAAATGAATATAATTTAATATATAACTAAACAAAAAGGGGTATTTATGGATTTAAAGACTATGGATTTAAAGACTATGGATTTAAAAACTATAGATTTAAATAAAATAATCAATACTATAAAAAACAAATATGGTATTGAAATTAAAGAACTTGAAAAGAAAAGGTCTGTTTATAAATTAATATCAGATAGGAACAATATTTTTTGCTTGAAAGAAGTAAATCATAACTTTAGTAGATTTAAGTGGCTTTCATCTTTTTTATTGTATTTAAAAGAGAAGGGATTTTTAAATTGTCCTTTATTAATTAAAGATAATCAAAACCAATTTTATTTTAATGTCAATAAACATAAATATTATTATTTGACTAATTGGATTGAAGGAAATGAATGTAAAATAGATGAAATAGAAAATGCATTAAATTCAATTATACTATTATGTGAATTTCATAGGAAAGCATTAGGATTTAATTCTAAACAATTACCATATGAAGAAGCCAAATTAATTAAAGAGTATATTAAAAAGAAGGATGATATTATAAGATATAAAAACTTAATTATGAGTAAAAAAATTATGTCTTATTTTGATATACTATATATTGAAACATTCGATACTCAAATGGCACTGGCAGAAAAATCTTTAATATATCTACTTAATTCAAACTATCGTAATTTAAATAAAAATGCAATTAAAAACAAAGTTATATGTCATAACAGCTTTTATTATCAAAATATTATAAAGTCAGATAATACTTTATATCTTATTGATTTTGATAAAATAATATATGAAACAGTTGAATATGATTTAGGTAAATTTATTCAAAGATTGATGTACAGAAAGTCTTATAATTGGCAATTTGACAAAGCAAAATTATTAATTGATAAGTATTGTAAATGCTATGGTAATAATATTGATTATAAGTTATTACTATCAATAATCATTTACCCTCATAAGTTCTGGAAATTAGGAAATAAAAAGTATGATAAGAAAAAAAATCTTTATGAATCTTATTATATAAGAAGATTAAAAAAAATAATTAATAATAATTTGTCCATATTAAATTTCATTGATGAGTTTGATAAGTATTATATCAATAAAAATATCTAAATAGATTAAAATGTCTATTTGGATATTTTTTTGTTGTCGCAAATTGAAATAATTTTTGTATAAATACTTAAAAGGAAATAAATAAACAGTGAAGAATAAAATAATAGAGGTGGTATTATGGAAGAAAAAAAGAACTATTATACATTTAAAGAGGTATGTCAATTAACTGGGTATAAAGACTCAGTTATACGTTATTATGAAAAAGAATTCGAATTAAATATTCAAAGGGATACTAAGGGTAGAAGAATATTTTCTCCAAATGATTTGAATATATTATTACAAATAAAAAATTTACAAGAAAAAGGACTGACTAATGGACAAATAAAAAAAATACTTATGAACCAAGAAACTGCTATAACTTCCCTTGATGCAGCAGTTGCTTTTAATGATAATGATATTGATGAAAATGATCAAGATAAAATAAAATTAATAGAAGAAAAATTAAATGCTATTAATCAAAAGTTAGAAGAAATTGATAAAAATGTATTTAGTAAAGAACGCGACATATTGATCAGTGAGAATATGAAATTGAAAATGGAATTAAAGCAAAAGTGTTATGAAATCATAGAACTTAAAGAAAAATTAAAATACGAAAAACAAACAAAAAAAGGAATATTAAGCAAATTATTTAGAAAATAGGTGACAAAATGGTAATAAAATCATTTAATTTATTTAGATTGTTAGCTAATAATGAATTTATAAACTTTTATAATTTTAAGAATATATTTGAGCTATCTATAGCAAATTTATTTTTCAATACTTCGTATTTTGTTATCGATGAAGGAATAAGAGGTATTAATAAAAACAGTAGAGTTTACATTTTCATTAAAGATTCATCAGTCTCTATTAATGAAATAATAAATATTTTAATTAATCATTATAATAACAAAAAATTAAATTTTGAGATAAAATATATAAATAGCAACATTAAATTAGATAATTCTAATAAATACATTATGCAAAAAAACTTTAAAACAATGGAATTAGAATTAAATAATTTTTTAAACTTTAACTCCATCTGTATCCCCAACGATATAAAAATCTCAACTATTGATATAAGTAAAAATATAGATTTAAGAATTGACATACAAAATTCAATTTTTAATTCGAATGATAAAAAAAGAAGACCAATTGATAAAAATTATCTATATAAAGAACTAAATAGTAGATATTTCTTAAAAGATTATTGTTATGTTTTATTTAATAATAATAGACCAATTGGATATGGACAAATCATAAAAGATAAACGCTTCTACTATTTAGTTAACTTTGGAATAATAGATGAATATAGAGGTAAAGGTTATGGTAATATGTTTCTAAACTATGTTTTAAATGATATTAAGAAAAAAAATGAAATTAAGATATTACGATTAAATGTGGATAATTATAATATTCCAGCAATAAATTTATATAAAAAAATAGGATTTTATGAAATTTATAATACAATAACACTAAAAAGCATATAGGGTGATTACAAATCTCTGTATGCTTTTTAGTGTTCACTATCCATATATGATTATTTCGTAATACAAATCAAAAATTACTTAATATTTTTTTGTATTTTGTTATGAACATTTGCATAGAACCCAACACCATCATTATGTATAGTTTCGTGTTTAAAATATTTCCTGTCTTCTAAAGTATAAGAAACCTTCCCTTTTAAAGCCTCATTATCTCTATCTTTGGCATTATACATACTATCACCTCTCTTTATTATTATTCCAATATTTTATTCAATTTATTTTAAATAAATTTATTTATGTTTATATGTTTTTTTATCGAATTTTGTAGTATAATATATATTTGCAAAATATCAATATCTAATAAGGAAGGTTGATACATATGAATAATAAAAAATATCTTATAGAAACTTGGGGCTGCCAAATGAATGAAGAAGATTCAGAAAAAATAGCTGGTATGCTTAAAGAAATTGGATATATTGAAGCCGAAAATCGTGAGGATGCAGATATAATTATTTTTAATACGTGTGCAGTAAGAGAAAATGCTGAGCTTAAAGTATACGGTAATATAGGTCATTTAAAAGCTTTAAAGTCTAAAAATCCAGATTTAATAATATGTATAGGTGGTTGTATGATGCAACAAAAGGGTGTACCAGATGAAATTAAAAAGAAATACCCATATGTTGACATTATATTTGGAACTCATAATATACATAGACTACCTGAATTAATCAATAATGTTAAGCAAGGAAATACAAATATCATAGAAGTATGGGATCAAGAAGGAGAAATATTAGAAGGTATACCAGTTGAAAGGAAAAGCGATATAAAGGCCTTTGTAACAATAATGCACGGATGCAACAATTTTTGTACTTATTGTATAGTTCCTTATACGAGAGGAAGAGAAAGAAGTAGAAAACCTGAAGCCATTATTAATGAAATAAAAGATTTAGCATCTAAGGGATATAAAGAAATAACTTTACTTGGACAAAATGTTAATTCATATGGAAAAGATCTTGATAATATGAGTTTTGCAAAATTATTAAGAATGGTAAACGAAATAGATGGAATAGAAAGAGTACGTTTTACTACATCTCATCCTAAGGATTTAACAGAAGATGTAATACTTGCAATTAAAGAATGTGATAAACTTTGCGAACATATACATTTACCTGTTCAATCTGGTAGTACAAGGATATTAAATAAAATGAATAGAAAATATACAAAAGAACAGTATTTAGAATTGGTTAATTCAATAAAAAAACATATACCTAATGTAGCTATAACTACCGATATAATAGTTGGTTTCCCTGGTGAAACAGAAGAAGATTTTCAAGAAACACTTGACTTAGTCAAAAAAGTTCAATACGATTCAGCCTTTACATTTATATACTCTATTAGAAAAGGTACACCTGCTGCAGAATATGAAGATCAAATACCTGAAGATATAAAACATGATAGATTTAATAGGTTAATTGAAGTAGTAAATAAAATAATCGAAGAAAAAAATGCTTCGTATAAAGATAAAATAGTTGAAGTATTAGTAGAAGAAGTAAGCAAAACTGATGAATCTAAACTTACTGGAAGAACAAGAACAGGAAAGTTAGTTCACTTTGATTCTAATGATAAAAACTTAATTGGTAAGCTTGTTAACGTTAAAATCACTGAACCAAGGAATTTTATTTTGATAGGTGAATTCGTTGAATTAATAAGATAACGGCATATTAGTCTATGGCTATATGCCATTTTTTTAAGGAGGTATGTATTTTGGGATTAACTCCAATGATGCAACAATACTTAGAAATAAAACAATCCTGCCAAGATTGCATATTATTTTTTCGTTTAGGCGATTTTTATGAAATGTTTTTTGAAGATGCTAAAATTGTATCTCAGGAATTAGAACTTACTTTGACAGGTCGTGATTGTGGATTAGAAGAAAGAGCACCAATGTGTGGTGTTCCCTATCATTCTGCTGAAACCTATATATCAAAACTAATAGAAAAAGGATATAAAGTGGCAATATGTGAACAAGTAGAAGATCCTAATGAAGCAAAGGGCATTGTTAGAAGAGAAATCGTAAAAATAGTTACTCCTGGAACTTTACTTGAAGGAAATTTGTTAGAGGATGATAAAAATAACTATATATCCTGTATTAAAAGGATCAGTACAGGTTTTAGCATATCTATATGTGATGTTTCAACAGGTGATTTTTTAGTTACTTCTATGGAAAATAATAATATCTATATAATTATTGATGAGTTATTTAAATATAAGCCATCAGAAATATTAATAATAGATGTAAAAAATAATGATATCTTAATAAATTCTATAAAAGAAAAATTTAATTCATTGATAGAATTAGTTGATGAAAGCCAAAATTTCACAGAATTTAAAAACCATTTTGGTGAAAAAATAAGTATTTTAAATGAATTAGAGTTAGACAGTAGTTTAACACTATTTGAATATCTAAAAAATACTCAAAAGTCGATGTTAGGTAATATAAATGACATTATAAAATATCAAATAAATAATTATATGTTATTAGATAGCAGCACTCGAAGAAATCTTGAGCTAACTGAAACAATTATTAATAAAACTAAAAAAGGATCACTATTTTGGATATTAGATAAAACTCAAACTTCAATGGGAGCTCGAAATTTAAGAAGATGGATTGAAGCACCACTTACTGACATCACAGAAATAAAAAATAGAATTGATGCCGTTGAAGAACTAATTAATAATATATACCATTTAGATAATTTAAGAGAATCCTTAAAAAAGATATATGATATAGAACGACTTATTTCAAAAATAGTTTATGGTTCTGCCAACGCACGCGATCTTGTTTCTTTAAAAAATTCAATATCTGAATTACCTAATATTAAAATAACTCTTCAAAGTTTTAAGTCAAACTTACTTAAAGGTATATATACTGATTTTGATACATTAGAAGATATCTATAACTTAATTGATATATCAATAGATGATAACCCACCAATTAGTATAAAAGAAGGCAATATAATTAAAAAAGGTTATAATCAAGAAGTTGATAAATATAGATTAGCATCAACAGAAGGTAAAAATTGGATAGCAAGTTTGGAAGAAAAAGAAGCGACTGGAATAAAATCATTAAAGGTAGGATACAATAAAGTTTTTGGATATTATATAGAGGTAACTAAGGCAAATCTATCTAATATACCAGAAGATAGATATATTAGAAAACAAACTTTAGCAAACGCAGAAAGGTTTATTACTCCAGAGTTAAAAGAAATAGAAAATACAATTTTAAACGCTGAGGATAACCTTCTTAAATTAGAATATGAACTTTTTGTAGATATTAGAAACAAAATTTCTAATCAATCAAGTAGAATTCAAAAAGTTGCTAAACAATTGGCTATATTAGATACTATTCAATCCTTCGCAAAAGTTTCAATAGAAAACAATTATACTAAACCATCTCTAAATAATGATGGTATTATATCTTTAAAGGAAGCAAGGCATCCCGTTATAGAAAAAATGATAAATGAACCTTTTGTACCAAATGATTGTTTTATTGATAAAAGTAATAATATGATTTTAATAATCACTGGACCTAATATGGCAGGTAAATCTACTTTTATGAGACAAGTAGCTATTATAAGCCTCATGGCACAGATAGGTTGTTATGTTCCAGCTAAAAGTGCAAATTTACCAATTGTAGATAAGATATTTACTCGTATTGGAGCTTCTGATGATATATCTTCTGGTAAAAGTACATTTATGGTAGAAATGAGTGAAGTATCATATATTTTGAAAAATGCAACCTCAAATAGTTTGCTAATTTTAGATGAAGTGGGTAGAGGAACTAGTACATTTGATGGATTAAGCATTGCTTGGTCTGTTGTTGAATATATTGCAAATAAAATTAAAGCAAAAACTCTTTTTGCAACCCACTACCACGAATTAACTGAACTTGAAGATAAATATAGTTGTATTAAAAACTATTCAATTGAAGTTAAAGAATTTGATAATAAGGTTATATTTCTACACAAAATCAAACGCGGTAAAGTAGATCAAAGTTATGGAATAGAAGTTGCCAAACTTGCAGGCCTACCTGATGAAGTAATCCAAAAAGCTAAGGAAATATTATCAGAATTAGAAAATTCTAAGGAAATTCACATTTCAAAAAATATTTTAAATGATAAGCTTAATTATAATAATAAAATAAAAGAAAATGAAAAAGAAATTGCAGCAGAAAAAGTGGAGTTAACGCTATTTAATTATAAAGAAAATGAAATTATAAACGAAATCAAAGAATTAGATATATTAAATATGACTCCTATGCAAGCATTTAATTATATTTACGATTTAGTTAATAGAGTAAAAAAAATTAGGAGCTGATTAAATGGGTGATATAAATATATTAAGCAATGATTTAATTAATAAAATTGCTGCTGGAGAAGTAATTGAAAGACCTGCATCTATCGTTAAAGAGTTAATCGAAAATTCTATAGATGCTGGAGCTTCTGAAATAATTGTAGAGATAGAAAATGGCGGTATATCCCTCATTCGTGTATCTGATAACGGTAAAGGAATAAAAGAAGACGATATAGAAAAAGCATTTATGAGGCATGCTACAAGTAAAATTAAAGATGAACACGATTTATTTAAAATAACTTCTCTTGGTTTTAGAGGAGAAGCTCTTGCAAGTATTGCAGCTGTATCTAAAGTAGAATTAATTACTAAAACAAATATATCTGATTTTGGTATAAAGGCTTACTTAGAAAACGGTAAAATTGTATTGAAGGAATATTGTGGCAGCACTGATGGTACAACAATTACAATAAAAGATATTTTTTATAATGTTCCAGCACGATTAAAATTTTTAAAATCTCCATCCAGAGAACAAGCAAATATAACAGAAATAATGCAAAATTTGGCTTTATCTCATCCTCAAATATCTTTTAAATATATAGCCAATAAAAAAAACGTATTTATTACAACTGGGGATGGAAGCTTAAAAAATGTTATTTATATAATTTGGGGTAAAAATGTATTTGATAATTTAATTGAAGTTAATTCAACTAAAGAAACAATAACTTTAAAAGGTTTTATAGGTAATAGTAAACTTGAAAAAAGTAATAGAAACTATCAGTCTATATTCGTAAATGGAAGACACGTTAGAAATAAGACCATTACCGCTGCAGTTGAGAATGCCTACAAGTCTATGTTATCAATAAATAAATTTCCTTTATTTGTTCTTAATATCTTTATTAATCCGGAACTTATTGATGTTAATGTTCATCCTACTAAAGCAGAAATAAAGTTTTCTGATGAGCAAAAAATATTTAAAGAAGTATACTCTTGTATAAAGGAATCCCTGCTAAAAAAAGACTTTATTCCTTCCTATAAAATTGAAGATAATATATTAAATAGTAAATTTCAGTTTTCATTAGATAATAATTATAAAAATAGCTTAAATGAAAAAAATAGTATATTTAGAGAAAATATTGATAATAATTATAATGTCCAGACATCTTTTAATATAGAAAAAATAGATAAGTTCAAAAAGATTAATTTTGATATAGATGAATTAGATTCATCAAAAGAAGAGTCTAATATAGATGAAAAACAAAGTGTTATTTCAACTAACATAAAAACTGACACCAAAATAGATGTAGATAATAATCATCAGCATTCTATAAAAACTAATACATCCTTCCCATTGTTAACTGTTGTTGGGCAATTGCATTTTACTTACATTATCGCAGAAGCATCTGAAGGTTTTTATTTAATTGATCAGCATGCAGCACATGAAAGAATTCTATTTGAAAAGTATTTAAATGAATATAATTGTGGTAATTTAAATAAACAAATACTATTATCACCTATTATACTTGAATTTTCACCGAGTGATAAAGAAAAAATATTCGATAATACATCATTATTAAATAGATTAGGATTTGACTTCGAAGATTTTGGTGGAACTACAATATCCTTAAGAACAGTTCCTAATAATATAAAAATTAAAAATTATAAGCAACTTATAGAAGAAATACTTTTAAATATTAATAATGGAATAGAGTTAAATACAAATGCAATAGAAAAAATTATATATACTATGGCTTGTAAAAACGCAATTAAAGCAGGAGATAAATTAAATTATCAAGAAATATTAAATCTAATTAAAGAACTTAGTAAATGCCAAAACCCATTTACTTGCCCACATGGAAGGCCAACAATGATAAAATTCGAATATATAGACTTAGAAAAGAAGTTTAAAAGAATAATGTAGGTGATATTATGAAAGAAAAGAAAAAAATAATAATTATAGCTGGTCCTACTGCGTCAGGCAAAACAAACCTTGGGATAGAATTAGCAAAAAAAATAAATGGAGAAATTATATCCGCAGATTCAATGCAGATATATAAATATATGGATATTGGAACAGCAAAACCAACTAAAGAAGAAATGCAGGGTATAAAACATCACCTTATTGATATAATATACCCTAATGAAGAATTTAGTGTTGCCCTTTTTAAACAATATGCAGATAACGCTATCGAACAAATATATTCAAAGGGTAAAATACCTATAGTTGTCGGTGGTACTGGTTTATATATAAATTCCCTAACATATAGTTTAAATTTCAGTGATAGTGCACCGGATAAAGAGTATAGAGAACATCTTGAAAATATATCAAAAGAATATGGTCCAAAATATTTACACGATATGCTTAAAAGTATAGACCCTGATGCAGCAAACAATATACACCCTAATAATGTAAAAAGAGTAATTAGAGCATTAGAAGTATTTAAAAATACAGGCAAAAGAATATCAGATTATCAAAGTACAACAAAACAAAATGAACCTGACTATGATTTTGCTTATTTTTGTCTTGATATGCCAAGAGATGTATTATATGATAGAATAAATAAAAGAGTAGATATAATGTTCGATAAGGGATTAATAGAAGAAGTTAAGTTACTTCTAAGTCTTGGTTATTCAAGAGATTTACAATCAATGCAGGCAATAGGGTACAAAGAAGTTTTTGATTATTTAGATGGTAAGATTTCATTAGAAGATGTTAAAAATATTATAAAACAAAATTCAAGAAGATATGCTAAACGACAATTGACGTGGTTTAGAAAAGATACTCGCATATATTGGATAGATGTATACAATAAGCAACTCGACGAAATACTCTCAAATATGTTAGGATATATAGAAGGAAAATTAAAATTCTTATAGAATATATTAATTAAAATTATATTGGAGGATGATAGTATGGCAAAAAGTGTTAATAATCTACAAGATGTATTTTTAAACAATGCAAGAAAGGGGAAAATTCCAGTATCAATTCATTTAGTTAATGGTTTTCAATTAAAGGGTTTAGTAAGAGGATTTGATAGCTTTACAATAATATTAGAATCAGAAGGAAAGCAAATATTAGTATATAAACATTCTGTTACAACAGTAACACCAGCTAAACCTATATTGTATAATCAAGATGAATTAAATAGCAATCTAAATAAATAACAAAGCTTAAAAGGCTTTGTTATTTATTTAGATTATTGTTTACATAATATTTATTATGTTGATTATTTGAGTTTTTAGTAAATTAATGATAGAATATCTATGTTTAAAGGAGGGAGGATAATATAATGCTTGAAGAACTATACATATTAAATGGAATAAAAAAGGAAGTTCTTGAATTATCAACAAAGGCTGAGGAGATAATTTCTCCAATTTTTAAGGAATTAGATAAAACAAAAGAATACAATCAACTTAAAGTATTAAATGCAATGCAAAAAGAAAAATTAAGCGATTCTCATTTCACCTTTAGTACAGGTTATGGATACGGTGATATAGGAAGAGATATAGTAGATAAAATTTACGCTGATATTTTTAATGCTGAAGATGCAATTGTAAGACCTCATATAGTTTCAGGAACGCATGCAATTGCTGCAGCACTACAAGCCGTATTAAGACCTGGTGATACTTTAATGTCCATTACAGGAACACCATATGATACGTTATTAAAAGTGATAGGTTTGAAGGGAAGTGGTATGGGCTCTTTAAGAGAATATGGCATAAACTATAAACAAATTGATTTAAATAAAGATTTCAAAATTGATATAAATAAGGTTATAGAAGAAATAAAAAAAGATAAAACAATAAAAGTAATTTCAATGCAGCGTTCCACTGGATATGGATGGAGGCCAGCCCTAACTATTACTGATATTGAATTTGCTATAAAAGAAATAAAGAAAGTCAATACAAATATTATTATATTTGTAGACAATTGTTATGGCGAGTTTTTAGATTTAAAAGAACCAACTGATGTTGGAGCTGATTTGGTTGCCGGTTCATTAATTAAGAATATAGGTGGAGGAATTGCACCTACTGGAGGTTATATTGTAGGAAGAAAAGATTTAATTGAATTAGTTTCTTATAGATTAACTGCACCAGGCCTTGGAAGAGACTGTGGTTCTACATTTGGTGTTATTAGACAAATATTACAGGGATTATTTTTAGCACCACATATAACAATAGAAGCTTTAAAAGGTGCAATTTTTTGTTCTAAGTTAATGGAATTAGCCGGATATGAAGTTTCTCCTAAATATAACGAAAAAAGAAGCGATATAATTCAGGCTATTAAATTTAATGATGCTAATTTATTAATAAATTTTTGCAAAGGTATTCAAAAGGGATCCCCTGTTGATTCATTTGTAGAATGTGAACCCTGGGATATGCCGGGATATTCAGATCCAGTTATAATGGCTGCTGGAGCGTTTATACAAGGTTCATCTATTGAATTAAGTGCAGATGCACCTATAAGACCACCATACATTGCTTATGTTCAAGGTGGACTAACTTACGAACACTCAAAAATAGGAGTTATGAAGGCATTATCAAATATATATAAATAGGCCAACAAATTTGTTGGCCTATTTATATCTTCTAAAAACACCTATTACCTTACCAAGAATAGTACAATTATCAACTATTATTGGCTCCATATGTGAATTTTCAGGCTGCAATCTAATATAACCATCCTCTTTAAAAAATCTTTTAACAGTAGCAGAATCTTCAATTAGTGCAACAACAATATCTCCATTTTTTGCAACCGGCTGTCTTTCTACTATAACATAATCGCCATCTAATATACCCGCATTAATCATACTTTCCCCTTCAATTTTTAATAAAAAAACCTCTGTATTTTTATTAAAATAATTTAATGGTAATGGAAAATAATCTTCAACTTCTTCGAAGGCTAATATAGGATTTCCAGCCGATACACTACCAACTATAGGTACCTTCATTATATCACTATTATCTTCAAGTAGATTTTCATTTAGAATCTCAATAGCTCTTGGTTTTGTAGGATCACGTCTTATAAGTCCTTTTTTTTCAAGTTTTTCAAGATGTGCATGTACAGTAGAAGTTGATCTTAATCCAACTGCTAAGCCAATTTCTCTAACAGAAGGGGGATATCCTCTTGTTGCAATTTCCTGCTTTATAAATTCTAATATCTTTTGCTGTTTATCACTTAAACCATTAATTAGCATTTATTCTACACCCCTTAAATTTTGTCTTTATCTTATTATATCATTAAACCAAAAAAGTTTCAAACTGATGTTCGATAATATTGACAACGAACATATGTTTGTATTAAAATTTATGTAGAACATATGTTTGGAGGGTGTTGTTTATGAAAAAACATTTAAAAACATCGATATCTTTATTATTATTCCTTTTAATAATTTCAATATCCATTTCAAAGGTTTCAAGTTATTATAAAAACAAAACACAAAACAAAACTATCTCATACGAAGAAGTTGTAGTTAAAAAAGGCGATACAATATGGAATATTTCAATTAAATATACACCAAAAGATAAAGATGTAAGAAAAACAGTTTATGAAATAAGAAAAATTAATAATTTAAACGATTGTATTATTTTCCCTGGGCAAACATTAAAAGTTCCTATTGACAAATAGATAATTATATATAAAAATATAAAATTAGATTTTATATTTTTTATAAAAAAGGAGTTAATCAATTATGCTAAAAAAATGTATTATTGAAAAAAGTAAACAATGTATAAACTGCAATGAATGTAATATATGTGATTTAGCACCAAATAAAATTTGTGATAATTGTATGCAGTGTCTTGATGTTAACAAATACGATTACAAGGAGATACATATTGATGGAATAATTGAAGAAGAGGATTATGACGATTATATCTACGATGAAGAAATATTGGAACAAGAAGATGATTATTCTATTTTAAAAGACAGTATATACATAGATGAAATAGAATAGAGTAAAAAAGGAAGAGTAATTTTACTCTTCCTTTTTTTCAACCGTAATATTTGACAAAGGATTTGCATTAACAGCCATCCTTAATTTTTCATCGTCTATATGTGTGTATATTTGTGTTGTTGAAACGCTTTCGTGACCTAATATTTGCTGTAGTGCCCTTATATCAACATTACCATACTTATACATTAAGGTTGCAGCAGTATGTCTTAATTTATGTGGAGTATATTTTTCATTTCCTAAACCAGCCTTTTCGATATATTTTTTAACAATAATTTCTACTGTTCTTTTATTTATTCTTGTTTTTCTCTCACTTAAAAACAAAGCTTTTTCATCTTTAGCATCAACGGGTCTTACTGCTAAATATCTGTTTATAGCTTCTATACAAGCTTGATTAAGATAAACTGTTCTTTCTTTATTACCTTTACCTATAACAGTTAATATATCGCCCTTTATCTTATCAATATCAATTCCAACCAATTCTGATAATCTTAATCCACAATTTAAAAATAGCATTATCATTGCATAATCTCTCTCTTTATGTTTACCATCAATAACGTTTATTAACTTTTTACTTTGTTCTAAAGTCAAATAAACAGGATGTCTTTTTGATATCTTAGGGCTTTCAAGCTCCTTTGCAGGATTTTCACTTATTAATTTAACCTTGGTCTCAAGATAATTAAAAAAAGCTCTAATAGCTGCTGTTTTTCTGGCCCTTGCATAGCTGCTATTTTGTCTCTCTAAAGTTATGTAATTAATAAAAGAGTATATGTCATATAATGTTATGCTTTTTATGAATTCAACATCTATATCATTAATATTAACTTCATCAACTGTTATTTCAGTGTTATTTGGTATATTTTTAATATACTTTATATACTTTAAGAACAATTTTAAATCTACTTTATATCCTAAAACAGTATTATAGGATTTTGCCTTAACATTAATCAAATATGCCAGAAAATCATTCAAAATAATTGGGCATTCTTTATCATAAATTGACCAAATATTCATTTCAACCCCCCTCAAAAAACATTATTACAATTTCGCTAAATATCAATTTAGCGAAATTGTTATTTAGATTTTATTATTAATAAGCAACTATTTGTTTTTAGACTTATTCTTTTTTCCTAATGTTAATATAAATTCCTTTTGAATCCATAAATAAAATAAAATAAATAATATAAATAATATTATTCTAATCATAACATCACCTTAAATTGCAATTTTTGTTATATGTATTTATAACAGCTTCAATTACAGCAGATTTAAAACCTTCATTTTGCAATGTTCTAATACCTTCAATAGTAGTGCCTCCCGGAGAACAAACCATATATTTTAAATCGCAAGTATTTATTCCGTTATTTTGTAACATTTTTGTAGTACCAATGATAGTATCACAAATTGCATTTAAAGCTTCCTTGTAAGGAACACCAATATAAACTCCTGCATCAACTAAAGCTTCAATAAATTCAGCCACAAACGCAGGACCACTTCCGCACAAAACCGAGTATTTATTTATATCTTTTTCATCCATTTCTACAACCTTACCAATTGCATTTAAAATATTTATAATTTCTTTTCTTTCATCTTCACATATGTTTAAAAATGTTGCTGCAGTAACACCCTCATTAATAAGTGCTACAACATTAGGCATTATCCTAACAATTTTATTACAATTAGTATTTTTATTAATTTCATCAATGGTTACGCCTGCTGCCATTGAAATTAAAATTGTATTGTCAGAATAATTTTCTTTTATTATTTTATAAATATCTTTATAAACATTTGGTTTAACGGCCAAAAATATGTATTTACATTTTTTAAACAAATCACTATAATCTGCACATATATTAACCTTAAACGTTTTGTATGCATTTTGCAATTTAGTTTTATCTACATCATAAATGTAGATTTTATTATTAATGTCTGCATCTTTATTAATCAAACCTTTAGTTATAGCAGTCGCCATATTACCAAAACCTATAAATCCTATCATTTTACACCTCCGTATATATAAACTTTCTTATTTTAATTATAATAAAAAGCAATTCAAATTAAAAGAAATAAAAATAAGCGACTTTATTAGTCGCTTAAACAGTTATTTCCGCCTCTATTTTTTCTATATTTTCATATTTTTTTATTATTGGTTCAACTACTTCGCAAATAAATTCATCTACCTGTTCTTTAGAACGTCCAATATAGTTATTTTCGTTCATTATATCGTCTAAATCATCTTTATCTAAATTAAAAACAGGGTCATTTATAATCCTCTCTAATAAATCATTCTCTCCACCATAAGTCTTTATATTTTTAGAAGCATCCATAGAATGCACTCTTATCCTCTCATGCAATTCTTGTCTGTCTCCTCCTTTTTTAACACATTCCATCAAAATATTTTCTGTTGCCATAAACGGCAATTCTTCCCTTACTCTTTTTAATATTATTTTTTCATTAACAACCAAATTAGAAGTAACATTTATATACAAGTTTAATATTCCATCTACAGCTAAGAAGGATTCTGCTAATACTAATCTTCTATTTGCTGAATCATCTAACGTTCTTTCAAACCATTGCGTTGATGCTGTTATATCAGCATTTGTTGAATTAACTATCACATACCTTGCCAATGCTGATATTCTTTCTGACCTCATTGGATTTCTTTTATATGGCATTGCCGAAGATCCTATTTGATTTTTTTCAAAAGGTTCCTCTATCTCTTTAAAACTTTGAAGTATACGTATATCATTACTAAATTTATAGGCACTTTGTGCTATGCTTGATAAGACATTTAAAACAAAAACATCCTGTTTTCTCGGATAAGTTTGTCCTGTTACCTTAAAATATTTTTTATCAAAACCCAATTTTTTACATAATATTTCATCAAGTTGTTTTACTTTGTTATGATCACCATTAAACAACTTTAAAAAACTTGCCTGCGTTCCAGTAGTACCTTTAACTCCTAAAAGTTTAAGATTTTCTATACAATACTCTATTTGTTCTAAATCCATAACCAAGTCCTGTAACCATAAGCAAGCCCTTTTACCTACAGTAGAAAGCTGTGCTGGTTGTAAATGAGTGTATGACAATGTAGGTAATCCCTTATATTGTAAAGCAAACTCTTTTAAATTTTTAATACAGGCAATTAATTTCTTTCTAATAAGCTCCAATGCTTCCTTCATTATTATAACATCTGTATTATCACCAACATAACAACTTGTTGCACCTAAATGAATTATAGGTTTTGCCTTTGGACATTGCTCCCCATAAGCATATACATGAGACATAACATCATGTCTAGTTTCTCTTTCCTTCTGTTCAGCCACCTCATAATTTAAATTATCAATATTTGCCTTTAATTCATCTATCTGTTCTTGAGTAATTGAAAGCCCAAGCTCCTTTTCAGCTTCAGCCAATACAACCCATAATTTTCTCCAAGTCTTAAACTTCTTTTCATCTGAAAATAAATAAGACATTTCTTTACTTGCATATCTTTTTGTTAAAGGACTAATATATAACTGTCTTTCATCCATAATTTACGCCTCCTTACGAATGTTATCATTTATATTGATATTTTATTTCGTATTTCTATTATAACATAATTAATAAAATATAAAAAGTAGGAGTATTTCTCCTACTTTATTTTTTGAATAAAACTATCAATCCTATCCAATCCCTCTTTAATTTGTTCTAACGATGTTGCAAATGATAATCTGATATAATTATCATCACCAAAGGCATCACCAGGAATTACTGCAACCTTTTCTTCTTCTAATAATACATTTGCAAAGTCTAAAGATGTTAATATACTTTTACCATTAAACATTTTTCCCTTTAAATTCGTTATATTAACCATCACATAAAAGGCACCTAATGGATTCACACAAGTTAAACCAGAAATTTTGTTTATTCTATCAACCATAAAATTTCTTCTCTTTTCAAATTCTTTTCTCATAATTTCAATTTCTTTTTGATTTCCCCTTAATGCCTCAACACTCGCATACTGAGCTATTGTATTTGGATTAGAAGTAGCATGACTTTGTATATTAGCCATCAATGAAGCAATTTCCTTATTTGATGCAGTATAACCTATTCTCCATCCTGTCATTGCATATGCCTTTGACATACCGTTAATAACTATAGTTCTTTCTTTTATATCTTTATTTAAAGAAGCAATACTAATATGTTTATATCCATCATAAATTAACTTCTCATATATTTCATCAGATATAACTATCAAATCATTTTCGACTACTATCTCTGCAATTTTGCTTAGTTCTTCTTCTGTATAAACTGTTCCAGTAGGATTACTTGGGCTATTTATAATAATTGCTTTAGTTTTAGGTGTTATTTTATTTTTTAATTCTTCAATATTAATTTTAAACTGATTTTTTTCGTCTGTATGTATAAAAACAGGTATTGCATCAACCAATTTTGCAAGTTCAGGATAACTTACCCAATACGGTACTGGTATTATTACTTCATCTCCAGGATTACATATAGCCATAAGTGCATTATATATTGAATGTTTTGCTCCATTAGAAATCACAATCTCATTAGCACTATATTCTAATCCGTTTTCTTTTCTTAGTTTATTGCATATAGCTTCTTTTAATTCTATTATACCTGAAGCTGGAGTATATCTTGTTAATCCATTATTAATTGCATCAATTGCTGCATCTTTAATATATTGTGGTGTATCAAAATCTGGTTCACCTGCACCAAAACTAATAACATTTATTCCTTCACTCTTCATCTTTTTTGCTTTGGCTGTAATTGCTAAAGTTGTAGATGGGGCAATTTGTTTTGCTTTTTTTGATAACTCCATAATATCCCTCCCAAAATCACTCATATATAGTCTTTAATGTATATTTTAAAATATACATTGACTCTTCAATCAATGGCTTATTTATGTTTTTTATAATCTCATAATGTTTTTTACCGTTATCAGTTATTCTATAAATTCTCTTTGTTTTCTTGTCAGGCTCCTCCCACCATCCTTCAATTAATAGATTCTCTTCCATATCTCTAAGTAATGGATATATCATCCCTGGACTTGGCTTCCATATGTAATTCAAACTATTTTCTATTAAATCAATAAGTTCATTGCCATAACAATTTTTATTATTCAAAAAATGCAAGATAAATAACTTAACTATAGTAGTAGTATTAAATTTACTTGGTAACTGTCTATTTCTTGCTTGACCATTAGACATTAATTTCCACCTCTTTAATTATACAATTCCTATTTTCTATATAATAAATATAACATTAATATCGCAAGTTGTCTATAAATTTTGCAATTTTTCATTCATTTTTTGTACAAAATAAAAATGGAGAGCTAAACTCTCCATCTAAAAATATTATCTTGGTTGAATTATGAATTTTATTGCTGTTCTTTCTTCTCCATCAATATTGACATCAGTAAATGCAGGTATACATATTAAATCAATTCCACTTGGTGCAACAAATCCTCTTGCAATTGCAACCGCCTTTATTGCTTGATTAATTGCTCCTGCACCAATTGCCTGCATTTCAGCAATTCCCTTTTCCCTAACAACACCTGCTAAAGCACCTGCTACAGAATTTGGATTTGATTTTGCTGAAACCTTTAATACTTCCATTTTAGTACCTCCTTAATGTTGCATATTGTTTTTCTAATATTCTATATTCTACACGTAATTAAAAAATCCTTCTTAAATTTACAAATTATTTTACTATTTACAAATAAAAAATAATAAGGACAGTTTAAAACTATCCTTATTATTTTGCATATTCTATTGCTCTTATTTCTCTTATAACGTTAACCTTTATTTGACCTGGATACTCCAATTCACTTTCTATCCTCTTTACAATATCTCTTGCTATCTGTATTACATCAGCATCGGATATTTGTTCAGGTTTAACCATAATTCTAATTTCCCTACCAGCTTGAATAGCATAGGATTTTTCTACCCCTTCAAAGGAATCTGCTATTTCTTCTAATTTTTCTAATCTCTTTATATATGCCTCAAGTGTTTCTCTTCTTGCTCCAGGTCTTGCTGCTGAAATTGCATCTGCAGCTTGAACTAATATGGCCTCTATGGTCTGTGGTTCTAAATCACCATGATGTGCGGATACCGCATGTATAACTGCTGGAGATTCGTTATATTTCTTTAATATATCTCCACCAATCAATGCATGTGGTCCCTCTATTTCATGATCTAAGGCCTTACCAATATCATGTAATAGACCAGCTCTCTTTGCTAATGCAACATCAGCTCCAAGTTCAGAAGCCATTAATCCAGCTAAATAAGAAACCTCTATAGAATGTTTTAAAACATTTTGTCCATAGCTTGTTCTGTACTTCAGTCTACCAAGCAATCTAATTAATTCACTATGTAAACCATGTACACCTGTTTCAAAAGTAGCTTGTTCGCCTTGTTCACGAATATCATTTTCAACTTCTTTCTTAGCCTTTTCAACCATCTCTTCAATTCTTGCAGGATGAATTCTACCATCTGCTATAAGTTTTTCTAATGCAAGTCTTGCAACTTCTCTTCTTATTGGGTCAAAACCTGATAATATTACTGCTTCAGGCGTATCGTCAATTATCAAGTCTATACCTGTTAATGTTTCTAATGTTCTAATATTTCTACCTTCTCTTCCAATTATTCTACCCTTCATTTCATCATTTGGTAAACTTACAACTGAAACAGTAGTTTCAGCAACGTGATCTGCAGCACATCGTTGTATTGCACAAGCAATTATTTCTCTTGCCTTTTTATCAGCTTCTTCTTTTGCCTTTGTTTCTATTTCCTTTATTAACATTGCTGCATCATGTTTAACTTCTTCTCTAACATTATTTAGAATTATTTCCTTAGCCTCTTCTGTTGTTAGATTAGCAATTCTTTCAAGTTCTTGAACTTGTTTTTTATAAATTTCATTCATCTCTTCTTGTAATTCTTGAATTTCTTGTTGTTTTTTTACTAAACTTTCTTCTCTTGCTTCTAAAGTTTCTACCTTTTTATCGAGAGTCTCCTCTCTTAAAATTAATCTTCTTTCCATCCTTTGAATTTCATTTCTTCTTTCTCTTACTTCTTTTTCAAATTCATTTCTTAACTTATGAACTTCTTCTTTTGCTTCAAGCATAGCCTCTTTTTTCTTTGATTCTGCTTCTTTTTCTGCATCTGATACAATTTTTTTAGCCAATTCCTCAGCTGATTGAATCTTTTTTTCTGATATATTCTTTCTAATAAAATAGCCTAAAAAGAAGGCTATCACTCCTGTAGCCCCAATTAATAAAAGCCAAACAAGCGTATCTATACACAACACCTCCCTCTACAGTCAAACAATATTTATTGTATAACAAATAGTTATTTTTAAATTAATAAGGTTTAATCAACAAGAGACTCTTTAATTAATTTAAAATAGAAGCAAGAATTAACGAAAAATTAAACCATTATTTGTATTTATTTTATTATAGTTTTAATTTTATGTCAAGTTACAGGGGTAACACTACTAACAGTATCTATCAACTCTACTCTATATTTCTTATCAGCAGACTCCAATAGGTGTGTATTGTGTGTTACCATAATAATTTGCCTATTAAACATCTTAGAAACTTGTTTTAAAAATTCAGCAACGTTTATTACATAATCTTCACTAACATGTTTTGCTGGTTCATCCAATATTAATGGCCCATTTATCTTTGGATTATGTGCCTCTAATAGTGCTATCCTAAGTGCCAAAGAAACTATATCAACAACTCCTCCACCCCTTGATACCTCAGGCTTAGTTGTTACACTTTGTCCATTTTCTAAAGGAGTCACAACAAAAAAATCTGCTTCATTCCTATTTGCTTTTTCGTTTAACTCTATTTTAAACTCAATATTTGAATTAAATATATACTGCAAACAATTTGTAACAATATATTCTATTTGTTGTTTGGATTGATTTCTTGCATATTCAGATACATTTTGAAGTAACCTTCTTGATTCTAATAATGTAAGCTCACGTTTTTCCAATACTTTTAATTTTTCTTCTAAAGCTTTTTTTTCATTATTTAAGGCCTGCAATTGCCCCTTTAGTTCATAATATTTTTTTTTCTCTTCTTCGAACATTTTATCTAAATTATTTAATTTTTGTAACCACATATTATCACCCTATATATCCTTTGGCATTAAACTTTCAGCTTCATTAATTAAACTTAATATTTCATTTTCTAAGTTTTTTATTTCTTGTTCTAAATTATCAGGTTCAAATCCTAACTTTTTAATTTCATTCATTAATTCTCTTTTTTGTATCTGAAGCTGTTCTAATCTTGTCTCTGCCTTTATTCTTTTATTTTTCGCATACTCAAGTCTGCGTTTTAAATCGTTTAACTTCTCTTCGTAGTTATGCATATATTATTCCTCCTCAATTATACTTAAAATTTTATCAATCCTTGACTCGTCAACTTCACTTCCACACACAGGACAAACATTTATATCTTTTAATATACTTTTATAACTATTTATAAAATTTGAAATTTCAACATTACATCTTTTATAATCTAAAGATAAATCTATGATTTCTTTTTTAATAGCGTTATAATTCTCGCCATATGCTAAAATATTTTTAAATTTTAATATTTTTTCTTCGATATAATTTATAGTATCGCTTAATTTATCTATTTTATCAAACTTTCTCATATATTCATTTCCTTTAGCAATAGACATCATGCAAGCGTTGTATTTATTATACTTATCTGTTATTTGATTATATTTAATCAATATATGATCTATTTTTTGTACTATTTCATTTATTACTGGAACATTCCTTGTATTAAGTTCAATTTTCTCATTTAATTTTATTTCATCATTTAATACAATAGTCTTTTCTTTTATCTGATATAAAACAACATATTTTTGTATTAATTCAACTAATTTTGTTATATGCAAATTTGCTACATCTATATTAGTTGTTTTTTGTATTATTTCCTGTTGTTTTAAAATATCATTATTGATTAAGGTTATATTACAATATATATTTTTTAGTTTTATAAAATTAGACATTTTTTTCTCTAAAAGATTTAAATCGTAATTTTCTATTAATTTAAGTTTTTCAATTATTTTTTTCTCTTCAGTAATCTCAATATTTAATTGATTTAATGTTTCATAATGTTTTTTAATTTTATCTAATAAGTCTACCTTTTCTTTTAATTGGTTCAATATTTTTTCTTTTTTAATTATATATCTCTCTAACTCATTTACATAACTTAAAGAATCTATCTTTTTATTAATTTCACTTAAATTGTCCTTTATAACTTTTGAATCACTTTGAATTAAATTTATGTCTTTATTTATATCTTTAATAGCTTCATCTATTATATTAAGCCCTACAATCTTACCTATTGCCTTTGATTTAAAAGAATTAGGTTGACTCAATAAAAATGGTCCCTCTAATTGTTCTGATAAATTCAAACACAAGTCGTTATCTTTATCAATTTTTATTTTTCTTATCCTATGAGCCTCTAAAATTTCTAATGGTATATCATTACCAAATCCTTCAAAAACCGATTCTTCTCCGTTCTTTATTAATCTATATGAATTTTTAGTTTTTGTTCTTTCTCTTATTATTTTAACCCCATCCGATAAAGTTAAAGTTACTCTACAATAATTAGAATCAAATCTTATAAACTCTGAACCCTTTGGTTCATTAAAAAGGCACCATTTTAACGCCCTTATAATAGCTGATTTACCATTGTCAGAAGGACCTACAATAACATTTAGGTTCTCACTTAAATCAAGTTTTGAGTACTTATGTGATTGAAAATTTTCAATTTCAATTGATTTTATATAAATCAATCTACCACCTCTTTTGATAAAATTATATGGGCCCTTGTTAATCTATCCAAAACCTCTTTTTTTATTTCGTCAGGAATAGATTCCTTCTTTGCGACTTCCTCAACTATCTGATTAATACTTAACATTTCAAATTCACCATAAGTATTAACTGTTTGAATTATATTATTGAACAATATCTCCCTTTGTTCCTGTATTTTTATAAAACTTCTATCAAGTATATCTTCACCCCTTGGTGCTGACTTTAATTTTTCAATATATACGGATATATTTTCATTGATATCTATTACTGCAAAACTGGGCTGTCTCTTTATTTCTGCTAAACTATTATTTATTCTAACAATTGCTCCAGGGTTAACAATATATTTATTTTCAATCTTTATTATTCCATAGCCCGTATGATAATGACCACATAATGTAATATCTGCTTCTGTTCTTTGAATAATTTCATCTATTGTTGTGTGGGGAACTTCCTTTATAAATGGTTTTTCCATTAACATTCCATGTGCAATATGTATTAGATAATCACATTCTCCTTTATTAGTAATATATTTGCTCTTAGATGAATCTACATCAATATCATATGTAAAGCTTGAACCAGTAATTTTTATCTTTACTTTACCATCATTCAATTCCACGGGTTTATCATCTAAAATCCATACTATACCTAAAGTTTCTAGAATTCCAATAATTGTTCTATTTACAGTGTTAGGATTTTGTCCATATATATCGTGATTTCCTAATACCATATAAATAGGCTTTGGAAATTTATTTAATACATCTATAAATTTTTGCATAACAGAAAGTGAAACATCAGGCCTATCTAATAAATCTCCACCAAATAAAACATAATCTATATTATTTAATCTAACATAACTAAGTAATTCCTCAAACTTATTATATAAAGTTTTCTCAAAATCATCTAATCTGGCTCTTGGATTGGTTCCCCTTATATGTGTGTCTGTAAAAAACAAAAACTTCATTAACATCTACTCCCATTCTATATCTTTATCTATTTTTTTCAATACTTTCTTTATTTCTTCATTTGTATATCCTTTATAATATAGAAACCTTGCTACTTTCGTTAAGTCTTCATTTTCGTTTTTATTTCCTTTTAATTTCTTAATAGCTAAATTATATGCATTGTTTAACATTTTATCTTCATCAAAATTAATCTTTTCAACTATATTATTATTTACCCCCTTTAATTTTAACTCATTTATTATTCTTAATTTACCTAACTTATTCATATTTATTTTCTTTCTGACATATTTATTGGCATATTTAAAATCATCAATCAACCCATACTCCTCAAGTTTATTAATAATAATATCTATACTTTTTTCACTATACCCTTTTTGTTTTAATTTATCAATAAATTCTTTTTTTGAATAATCCTTTACATTCAACAAATTTAAAGCATATCTATATCCTTTATTTATTTCACATTTCTGTATTAATATTGATAATTCATTCTCACTTATGTTTCTATCAATTTTTATATCATACTTTATTATATCCTCCAATTCAGCCGAAAAACTATATGTTCCATCTATGTATATATTATATCTTTCACTATTTTTCTTTTGTTTTTCAATCCCTGTTATTTGCATTCTAACAACTCCTTTATAATCGAAAATAAACATCCCAAAAGGGATGTTTATCAGATACTACTCTTCACTTTTATTATCTAAATTTGAATTAATTGCTGAATTTGCTAAAGGTAGATTATATTTTTGTCTTATTGTATTTTCAATTTCTAAAGCTACTTGAGGATTTTCCTTTAAATAATTCTTAGCATTTTCTCTTCCTTGACCAAGCTTTATATCTTTATACGAGAACCAAGCACCACTCTTTTGTATTATGTTGTTATTTACTGCCACATCTAAAATATTTCCTTCTTTTGATATACCTTCACCATACATTATATCAAATTCTGCTTGCTTAAAAGGAGGTGCTACTTTATTTTTTACAACCTTAACTCTTGTTCTACTTCCTAAAACATCTTCACCTTGCTTTATTGAATCCACTTTTCTAACATCTAACCTTACAGATGCATAAAATTTTAGTGCTCTACCTCCTGGAGTGGTCTCTGGACTACCAAACATTACACCTACTTTTTCTCTTAATTGATTTATAAAAATAGCTACACACTTTGACTTATTTATTGCCCCCGCTAATTTTCTTAATGCCTGTGACATTAGCCTTGCTTGTAATCCTACAAAGGCATCTCCCATTTCGCCTTCAATCTCTGCCTTTGGTACTAATGCAGCAACAGAGTCAATAACAATGACATCAATTGCACCTGATCTTACTAATGCTTCAGCTATTTCAAGTGCTTGCTCTCCAGTATCTGGTTGAGATACCACTAAATTTGATACATCTACACCAAGCTTTGTTGCATATGTAGGATCCAATGCGTGTTCTGCATCTATAAAAGCTGCAGTCCCTCCATTTTTTTGTGCTTCAGCAACTATATGAAGAGCTACTGTTGTTTTACCTGATGATTCTGGTCCATATATTTCTACTATTCTTCCTCTTGGAACTCCTCCAATTCCTAATGCTATATCTAAATCAAGAGAACCTGTTGAAATTGCTTCAACATTTAACTTTGAATTTTCACCTAACTTCATTATTGAACCTTTTCCAAATTGTTTTTCAATTTGGCTTAACGCTAATTCCAATGCTTTTTGTTTTTCATTCATATTTTATCCTTCCTTTCCCGAACATCTGTTCTTATTATATAACATTTTTTTCTGCTGGTCAATATTATTATTTTTGTATTCATTATCACTTTTGATATTGTCATATATTACATAATAACATTTTAATAATAAAAGGAATAAGAGTAAAATAAGGTTACTCTTATTCCTTTGAATTTATAAATTTTCTATTTTTTTTAATATAATCTATACCCGAAATAATTGTTATAATGGTTGCTATATACATCAAATATATGTATATATTAAATTCTTTATATTTTAACTCAATTAGAGCAGCAATTATTGCTATGATTTGAGTGACAGTCTTAAGTTTTCCCCAGTTGCTTGCAGCAATAACATTCCCTTCAGAAGCAGCCACCGCTCTTAATCCTGTTATTGCAAATTCACGAGCAAGAATTATCACAACAAGCCATGACGGTATTATCTGACGTTCTACTAAAGCAACTAATGCGGCAGTAACTATAAGTTTATCAGCTAATGGATCTAAGAATTTTCCAAATTTAGTTATTTGATTTCTATTTCTTGCTATATACCCATCTAAACTATCAGTTAAAGCTGCTATTATAAATATTATTGTTGCAATCCAATTACCATATGGTATTTTAACTAATAGAAAAAATAAAAATAGTGGAACTAAAAATATTCTTGATATTGTTATCTTATTTGCTAAATTCATTAACATCAACTCCTAATAAATCATAATTATAAGCCTTTGTTATTTTTACACTAACAATATCACCTCTATTATAATCTTTACTTGCATCAAAATAAACTGTTTGGTCAATCTCTGGAGCATCAGCATATGTTCTTCCAAAATACATTCCTTCATTTGTTTTACCATCAATAATTACATTAACTTCATTTCCAATTAATTTCATATTTTTCTCTAAAGCAATTTTGCTTTGGATTTTCATTAATTTTTCTTTTCTATAAGTTTTAACTTCATCACTTATTTGATTATCAAGCAATGCTGCTCTTGTACCTTCTTCCTGTGAATATTCAAAAATACCCACTCTATCTAATTTATATTCCTTTATAAATTCAACTAATTCATTAAAATCATCATCAGTTTCATTTGGAAAACCTACTATCAATGAAGTTCTAATTACTGCATCAGGAATGTTTTTTCTTATATTATCTATTACATTTAATATTTTTTGCTTTGTTGTCCTTCTATTCATTAACTTTAATATTTTATCGCTTATATGTTGTATTGGCATATCAAAATATCTACATATTTTTTGACTATTTTTTATAGTTTCTATAAGTTCATCATCTATCTCCTCTGGATATGAGTACATTACCCTTATCCATTCTATGCCTTCAATTTTCTCAATTTCCTTTAATAACATTGACAATGATTTCTTTTTATATATATCTATTCCATACATAGTTGTATCTTGTGCAACTATAATTAGTTCCTTAACACCTATATTTGCTAATTGTTTTGCCTCTTTTATTATATCTTCAATTTTTCTGCTTCTATATCTGCCTCTTAATTGAGGAATTATACAGTAACTACAATTATTATTGCATCCTTCAGCAATTTTTAAATATGCATAGTGATTAGGTGTAGATAAAATCCTTTCATTATATTCTAAATTATAATTTATATTTCCTACTTTTACAATCTTATTATTTCCTTTTAATATATTATTAACAACTTCAACTATATTTTGATAATTACCTGTACCAACCACAGCATCTAATTCTGGCATTTCATTAAGTAAATCTTGCTTATATCTTTCTGCCATACATCCAGTTGCTATAACAGCTTTACAATTACCCTCTTGTTTGTTTTGTGCCATTTCCAATATTGTTTCTATTGATTCCATCTTAGCAGATTCTATAAAACCACAGGTATTTACTATAATAATATCTGCAATCTTTTCATCATTTACAATCTCAAATCCATTTTGCTTCAATTCGTGTAACATAACCTCTGCGTCAACTCTATTCTTATCACAGCCTAACGAAATCAATCCGACTTTATATTTCATCAAAATCAACTCCTTTTCTATTTCCTGGGCAATTATTGCTAATTATTTAATATTATCTCCTTTTTACTCATTTTTACTCCATTTTTATTTATTTTACTTCTTTTATTATATTTTGATTTTATACGACAAAAATCAACCTCATATATTTTATAATATATGAGGTTGATTTACAATATATATTAATATTTTTCTACATCTTGTTTAGAAATTAGTACTTGTCTTGGTTTACTTCCTTCTTGTTTACCTATTATTCCCCGCAATTCCATTTCCTCAATTAACCTTGCTGCTCTATTAAATCCTATTCTAAGTCTTCTTTGTAACATTGATGCTGATACCTGACCACTTTCAACCGCAATATTTATTGCTTCGTCTAAAAGTTCATCTTCAAATTCTCCATTACCATCTGATGAACTATTAATATTTTTTTCAATATCATCTATTATCTCTTCTTTATAGTCTGTACTACTATTATTCTTTAGATACGATACAATATTTTCAACTTCTTTATCAGAAATAAAAGCACCTTGAATTCTTATTGGTTTACTTTCACCAATTGGCATAAAGAGCATATCTCCTCTTCCCAATAATTTTTCAGCACCAGCCATATCTAATATAGTTCTTGAATCAACTTGGCTTGATACTGCAAAGGCAATTCTTGATGGAATGTTGGCTTTAATAACACCAGTTATTACATCAACAGATGGTCTTTGTGTAGCAATTACTAAATGCATACCTGCTGCTCTTGCTATTTGAGCCAGTCTACATATTGCGTCTTCTACATCATTAGGGGATACCATCATTAAATCTGCTAATTCATCAATTATTATAACAATTTGTGGTAACTTTTTAGTCGAATCAATATCTTCCATTAGTTTATTATAACCTTCAATATTCCTTACATTATTTTCAGCAAACAATTTATATCGCTGGGTCATTTCATTTACTGCCCAGTAAAGTGCAGAAGCTGCTTTTTTAGGTTCTGTTACTACCGGTATCAATAAATGCGGTATTCCATTATAAACTGATAATTCAACAACCTTAGGATCAATAAGTAACATCTTTACATCATTTGGAGATGATTTATATATAATACTTGTAATTAAAGTATTTATACAAACACTCTTTCCTGAACCAGTTGCACCTGCTATCAGTAAGTGCGGCATCTTAGATAAATCTGTTACGATGCATTTACCTGTTATATCTTTTCCTAATGCAAAAGATAGATTCGATTTAAATTCTATAAATTCCCTTGATTCTAATACCTCTCGTAATGTTACTGGGACAACTTCCTTATTAGGAACTTCTATTCCAACTGCAGATTTACCTGGAATAGGTGCTTCTATTCTTACCGATGATGCTGCTAAATTTAAAGCTATATCATCCGCTAAATTTACTATCCTACTAACTTTAACACCTGCATTTGGTTGTATCTCATATCTTGTTACAGACGGTCCTCTATTTACCTGAATTACCTTTGCATCAACTCCAAAGCTATTTAATGTATCCTCTAATAGTTTTGCATTTTGTAATAATTCCTTCTTATCCTGTAGTTGCCCTTTATATTTATTTTCATAAAGAAGCTCTAATGGTGGAAATTTATAATCAATTATATTATTTTTTCCTTTACTTATTTCTTCATTAAGATTATCGACTGCTGTTTCCTTCTCTTTTTTATCATTTTGTTCTTGTTTTGAATCTTTAGTATCCTTTAAAAAATCAACTATTTTTATCTTTTTATCAATTTTTTCTATATTTTCTTTAATGTCTTTTACATCAATACTATCTTTATTATCATATTTTTTATTTTCATTTTTATCAGCTTCATCTATAACTATTTCTTTTTTATTTTTCATTTTTATAAACATCAATTTAATATTAGTAATTAAAGGTATTAATATAGATCTCTCTGTTATTAATAAAATAAGTACAATTGATATGCATACTAATATGATGTATGTACCTACTTTTCCAAAAGCATATATCATCGGTGTTGCCAATAATTCACCAATAATTCCGCCACCTTTATTATCAATTCCGTTCAAATATGAATCTTTTAATTTATTTAAAAACTTCCCATTAGTGTTTTCTGAAGAATATGGTACTGTTAACATAACATTTATTATGTATAATAATAATGATATATAGTAAAATTTGTTATTAACCTTAATCTTACCCCTCTTTACTATAAATATAAGGCCTACAAATAAAAAATATAACGGAAATATGTAGGCACCAAGTCCAAACATTCCCAATACAAAATCTCTAATAATTATTCCTGCAATACCTGAAGGTTTAATATAGATGCTTAAGCCAATAATTAAAGAAATACCAAAAATCACAACACCATATATTTCTTTTTTAACATTATTGTTATTATTGCTTACCATTCTTTTATTTTTCCTTGCCATCCTATCACCTCTTAAACTTTCTCCTATTTAGAAATATAACATATTAACAAAAAAAAGCAAATGCTATTTTATGCATTTGCTCTATCAACCATATCTCTCAGTTTTTTATATGCTTCACCTATTCCACCAACTTCATCTATTAAACCTAATTCAACTGCCTGATTACCTATTAGTATGGTACCCATATCATTTAAAAGCTCATCTGTCTCAAGCATTAACTCTCTTAACTTTTCTTTAGAAACTTTACTATTTCTTGTGATAAAACTTAATATCCTATCCTGCATTTTTTGAAAATAGGCAAATGTTTGTGGAACTCCTATTACTAAACCATTCATTCTTATAGGATGTATTATCATTGTAGCTGTTGGTGATATAAATGAATAGTCGGTCGCTACTGCAAGAGGAACACCTATACTATGTCCACCACCAACTACAAGTGAAACAGTTGGTTTTGTAATACTGTTTATCATTTCAGCTATCGCAAGTCCTGCTTCAACATCCCCTCCCACAGTATTCAAAATAACCAAAAGTCCTTTTATATTAGGGTTCTCCTCAACATTAACAAGTTGAGGAAATATATGTTCGTATTTTGTTGATTTAGTTTGAGGAGGTAATACTGTATGTCCTTCTATCTGTCCTATAATCGTCATAGTAAAAATGTCAGAAGTAAATGGTGCTGGAGGATAATTTCCTAATTCTTTTATATTTTCAACTTCATTAGCGTCCTTTTTGTTTTTATTATCATCAGGCTCTTCATTTTTTATTATAAAACTCATACCATCACCTCTTTATTAGTCTAACCAACATAAAATTAATTTATAATCCTTTAAACTAACAAGTGATAAAAATTATCCTCTTTTATTAGTAGACAATAAATATAAATTGACTAAATATTTATATACAAAAATTATACGCTTTGAAGAAATTCACTGAAAAATGAATAACAATAGTAAAGGTCCCTACAATTCAATGTAGAGACCTCTTAAATATTATTACAAATCAAATGCCTCGTGTAGAGCTTTTATAGCTGATTCAGTATCTTCTTCCTTAACTAAGCACCATATAGTTGTATGTGAATCCGCAGTTTGTAATACCTTTATATTTCTCTCCTTTAATGCCTTTAGTATTTTTGCCATAATTCCAGGTGTACCACGCATTCCATTTCCTATAACTGCTATTTTACTACAATTTGACACTACTTTATATTTTATTTTTAGCATTTCTAATATCTTTATGACACTTTCTTCTTGTTTTGAATTTACTGTAAACACTCTATAATCTGGAAATACATTTATTAAGTCAATACTTATTTTATTGTTTGCCAATACTTCAAAAATATCATCAGCATTTTGGCAACTTTCATCATATTCTATACTAATTTGTGTTCTTGATGACATATGTGTTATGCCAGTTATAATTCTTCCAATATTTTCACGTGAAATTGTAATTAGGGTTCCTCTACTATCACTCATCGTATTTTTTATATATACAGGTATATTTGACTTCATAGCATACTCAACAGCTCTTGGATGAATAACTTTAGCTCCTTGATCTGCAAACTGAAAGACTTCATTATAGCTCATAGTTTCAATTAAATGTGCGTTGCTAACTATTCTTGGATCAGCAGTCATAATACCATCTACATCTGTATATATCTCTACAAAATCAGCTTTTAATGCAGCACCAAGTGCTGTACCTGTTATGTCACTACCTCCTCTACCCAATGTTGTAATTTCACCACTTTGAGTCATACCTTGAAAACCAGCCACAACAGGAATATAACCATCATTTATAGTGTTAATAATTCTATTTGTATCTATTCTTAAAATTTCAGCATTTCCAAAGTTATCATTTGTTACAATTCCAGCCTGTCCCCCAGTTAAAACCCTTACCTTTAACCCTCTTTTTGATAAAACTTCTGATAACACAACGCAAGAAATAATCTCACCACAAGACATCAATATATCATATTCTCTCTTTTCTAAATATGTTTTTTCATTATCAAGCAATGATAGTAGTGTATCAGTTGCATAGGGATCACCCTTTCTACCTATCGCTGAAACAACTACTACAGGCTTATACCCCCTTTTTATTGCATCTAATACTTTGTCCGCAACCATTTCTCTTCTTTGATGTGTTGAAACTGAAGTGCCTCCAAACTTTTGAACAATAATTTTCATAGCAGGGCCTCCTCTAGCCATTTGATAACACTACTATATAATACTAATTATATTTAAAATCTGTTATCAAAATTTAGTCTTTAAATCAAAAAGAATTGTTTTAGCGAATACATTTATTCTCTTATTCCAAGGAATCTCCATATAATCTCTATTCTTAAATGAAAATAGTGAAAAATTTGATGCTGTAATTAAGCTTTCAATCTCACCTGTTAACCTATTAAAAACAATATCACAGTCACCAATTGTGCCAAATTTACTTCCTTCCGATACATCAATAATTTCAAGTTCCATCAAATCTGAAAATCTTTTACTCATATACTCATCCCCCTTTACTATATAATTATATGAAAAAAGATGGTTTATAGACCTGTTGATCCAAAACCATCTTCTCCTCTTAAAGTACAATCTAAATTTTCTAATTCCTCTATCTCTGGAATAACGACTTGATTTATTACCATTTGAGCAATTCTATCTCCCCTTTTTACTACAAAGGGTTCCCTGCCTAAATTTATTATAATCACACCTATTTCGCCTCTATAGTCACTATCAATTGTACCAGGTGAATTAACTAATGCTATACCATTCTTTAGAGCCAAGCCACTTCTTGGTCTAATTTGTGCTTCATATCCCTTTGGTAAACTTATTGAAATTCCTGTTGGTATAAGATTTATTTCCATAGGCTTAATAACCAAATCCTCTTCTACATTTGCATATAAATCCATACCACAGGATCCTTCAGTCATAAACTTTGGAAGTGGCAAATCTTTAGCATTTTCAAGTCTTTTTATCTTAAGCTTCATTTTCTACCCCCAAATCAACTTTTTATATTTTTCTTCTTCAACATTTTTGCCAACTATTGCAGCTGACTTAATTCCATTAGAGAATATTTTATCAATTATTCTTCTAATATCTTCTTCTGTTATTTTATCTATTTTGCTTAGAACTTCAGAAGGTTCGTATACCTTATTTTGTAATAAAAGTGACTTACCCATACTAAACATTCTATTTGCAACACTTTCTAAACCTAAAATATAATTGCCCTTGAGTTGTTCTTTTGCTTTAAGTATTTGTTCTTTATCTATACCTAATTTACATAAATTGTTTATTTCCTCTTTAATATATGAAATTGCTCTTTCTACATGATTCTCATTTAATGCAAAATATATGTTGAAGGAACCACAATTTATATATGATGAAGGGAAAGAATATATAGTGTATACTAAACCATTTTCCTCCCTTAATCTTTGGAATAAACGCGAACTTGTTCCTCCTCCAAAATAATTATTTATTGCCGACAATGTATATATCTCTTCATTTCCAAGCTCAATTCCATCTAAAGACAATCCAATATGTACCTGTTCAATATCCTTTTGTTTTACCAATATACTATTATTAACCTTTGGAGAAGAAATACTTAAGTCTTGTAGTTCATCTAAATCATTTTTGTTAAAATAACTTTCTAATTTTTCTATAACTTTATCTTTTTCAAAGTTACCTGCAATTGCAATGACAATGTTTTTATAATTGTAGGTTCTTCTCATATAACTTACTATTTTTTCTTTAGACATATTATCAATTGTATAATGTGTTCCTAAAATTGTATATGATAAGCTATCTCCATCCCAAGTAGCCTTAGATAATAAATCACCAACTAAATCCTCTGGAGAGTCTTCATACATATTTATTTCTTCTTTAATTACACCTTTTTCCTTCTCTATATCATCTTTATTCATATTTGCATTTAACAACATATCCATTAAAACATCGATTGCTATGTCTATATGTTGGTCTATCATCTTTACATAATAGCAGGTTGCTTCTTTACTTGTAAAAGCGTTTATTTGTCCTCCAAGCCCCTCTATATCCTCTGCAATTTGTTTAGCTGTTCTATTTTGAGTTCCCTTAAACATCATATGTTCTATAAAATGAGATATGCCATTAATTTCTTCACTTTCATATCTTGAACCACTTTTTACCCACACACCAACGCTAACAGAATTAACATAAGGTATATGTTCTAAAACTACGCGTATTCCATTATTTAAATTTAAAACTTGATACATATTAACCTCCTGTATATAACTAAAAATTAGGTTTTAGCTCTTCTACATATATTATGCGGCTTAATTTTAATAAATATCTAACTTTCCAAACTTTAAAAGGATTAATTAACTATACGTTATAAAAAAAGGCTTATAATAAGCCTTATTCTTTGTCCTTATCTTTGGTTTCTTCTTTTTTAATTGCATCTTTTCTTGATAGGTTTATTCTTCCTTGATTATCAATTTCTGTTACCTTAACTAATATTTCATCTCCAACATTTACAACATCTTCTACCTTATTTACTCTCTCGTGAGCTAACTTTGAAATATGTACTAATCCCTCTTTACCTGGAAGAATTTCAACAAATGCACCAAATTGAGTTATTCTATTAACTCTACCTAAGTAAATCTCTCCAACCTGTACATCCTTTGTTATTCCTTCAATTATTTTCTTAGCCCTTTCACCTGATTCAATGTTTGGTGCACAAATATATAATCTACCATCATCTTCTGTATCTATTTTTACACCTGTATCTGCTATTATCTTTTTAATTGTCTTTCCACCTGGTCCTATAACATCTCTTATTTTATCTGGATCTATTAGCATATGTATTATTCTTGGTGCATATTTTGAAAGCTCTTTTCTTGGTTCAGCTATAGTTGATAGCATTGTATCTAATATTTTTAATCTTGCTTCTCTTGCTTGCATAATAGCCCTTTTAATAACATCCTCTGGTAATCCCTTTATTTTTGTATCAACTTGGATAGCTGTAATTCCTTTTTCTGTACCTGCTACTTTAAAGTCCATATCACCAAAGAAATCTTCAATTCCTTGTATATCAGTTAATATCTCTGCTTTTGTTAATTCTTCGTCTGTAACAAGTCCCATAGCTATTCCAGCAACAGGCCTTTTAATTGGAACTCCCGCATCCATTAGAGCAAGTGTACTTGCACAAACACTGGCTTGCGATGTTGAACCATTTGAGCTTAAAACTTCAGATACTAATCTTATAGTATATGGGAACTCCTCTTCTGGTGGTATTACTGGTTCTAATGCTCTTTCTGCTAAAGCACCATGACCAATCTCTCTTCTTCCAGGACCTCTCAAGAATTTAACTTCACCTGTTGAATATGGTGGAAAATTATAATGGTGCATATAACGCTTAAATTCCTCATCACCAAGTCCATCAAGTATTTGTACATCACCAAGTGCTCCTAAAGTTGCTGCTGTCAATACTTGTGTTTGTCCACGTTGGAATAATCCTGAACCGTGTGTTCTTGGTAATATACCTACTTCACAGTATAAAGGCCTTATTTCATTAAACATCCTTCCATCTGGTCTTCTCTTCTCTTCTAAAATCATCTTTCTTACGTGTTCCTTCATTATTCTATACATAACATCGTCTATATCTTTTTCAGCATCTTCAAAAACTTCAGCAAAATGAGCAAATACTTCTTCTTTAACTAAATCAACCTTTTCTTGTCTCTCTTGCCTATCTGTATATTGCATTGCTTCCCATAATTTATCAGTAGCATATTCCCTAACAGCAGTTTCAATTTCATCTGGAACTTTATAAAGTTGAGGTATTCTTTTTTCCTTACCACATTTTTGTGTAACTTCTTCTTGGAATTTTATCATTTCCTGACAAGCATTAAAACCAAACATTATAGCATTAAACATATCTTCTTCTGGTATTTCTTGCCCACCAGCTTCTATCATCATTACTCTTTCCTTTGTTGCTGATACTATTAAATGAAGATCACTTTCTTCTCTTTCCTTTGCTGTTGGATTAACGACAAAATTTCCATTAATCCTTCCTACTAAAACTGCTGCACAAGGACCTTCAAAAGGTATGTCTGAAATACATAAAGCAAGAGATGCCCCATTCATTGCAACAATTTCTGGTGGATTGTCAGGGTCTACTGATAGAACAGTACAAATAACTTGAACATCATTTCTATAACCCTTTGGAAATAGTGGTCTTATTGGTCTATCTATAGCTCTTGCTGACAATATTGCCTTTTCTGTTGGCTTTCCCTCTCTCTTTATAAAACCTCCAGGTATCTTACCCACTGCATATAATCTTTCTTCATAATCAACACTTAATGGGAAAAAGTCTACCCCTTCCTTTGGTTCTTCTGATGCATTTGCTGTAACTAAAACAACAGTTTCACCATAGCTAAATAAAACTGCTCCATTTGATAGTAATGCATATTTTCCGATATCTGCTTTTACTTCTCTACCAGCGATGTTTGTTGTAAAAATATTATGCATCTAATAGCCTCCCTTCTTATTCCTCTTTTATTATTATTTCATAAAAATTATAATTTAAACATTTCTTACAATAATATTATACCATATATTGCACATTTAGAAACAGGTTTAAAAAATAGAGCGGATTTTCCGCTCTATTTTTTAAGTTATTATTTTCTAATTCCTAAATCTTGAATTAGTTGACGATACTTTTCAAGGTCAGTCTTCATTAGATAGTTTAATAGACCTCTTCTCTTACCAACCATCTTTAAAAGACCTCTTCTTGAATGGTGGTCTTGCTTATGAACCTTTAAGTGTTCAGTTAAATGATTAATTCTTTCTGTTAAAAGTGCAATTTGTACTTCTGGAGAACCAGTATCTCCTTCATGTCTCTTGTACTTGTTAATGATTTCTTGCTTAATTGTCTTATCCATTGTTACACCTCCTAAATTATTAACCCCTTGTGCAAGGTTAACGCCGGTGCTACGATAACTTTGCACAGGTTACAGACAAATTATATCAAAAGGATTGTTAATTGTAAATACATATTTTTATATGTTCCTTGCTATAATAATATCTTCTTGTATCCTCTTCTTGAGATTAATTATGCTATCAAACTTCTGTTCATCTCTAATAAATTTTAAAAATTTAACCATTATTTCCTTACCATATAAATTTATGTTTGTATTAAATAGGTGAGTCTCTAATACTTTTTGTTTTCCATTAAATGTTGGTTTAATACCTATATTTGATATAGAAGAATACTCCTTACCATTTATTACTGTTTTAGTTGCATAAACACCATTTCTAAGTGCAATTCTGTCATCAACATAGATATTGGCTGTTGGATACCCCATTTCTCTTGCTATTTGGTTTCCTTTTTCAACAGCTCCATAAATACTAAATTCATATCCTAAAAGTTCATTAGCTTCTATTATTAACCCTTTTTCTAACTTTTCTCTAATTGCTGAGCTGGAGACTTTAAATCCATTTATTTTTATTTCATCAACAACTTCTAAAGAATACCCATAATTATTTGCATACATTCTTAATAAATCAATATTACCTTTTGCCTTTTTACCAAATTTATAATCAAAACCACATACAACCTTTTTTATACCAATATTATTTATTAAAAAATTTATAAAATCCTCAGGATTAAGATTAAGCAATTCCTTATTCGTTTTTAATAAAATAAGATAATCTGGTGAAAGTTCTTCAATTAATTTTATTTTTGTCTTGTTTTCAGTTATTATTTTATGCTTTTTATCTGGATATAAAAATTCATCAGGATCTTGTTCAAAAGTCAATACTACACTTTTAGTTTTATTAATTTTTGCATCCAATACTGCTCTTTTTATTATTTCCCTATGTGCAATATGCACCCCATCAAACATCCCCAATGCAACTGTAGTATTATAATCTAATAAAATATTTCTAAAATCTTCATTAATTATCTTCATACAAAACACCTTATATTAATATTTTATCAGGTTTAAGTCTATTTTTTTGAATTATACCTATACCTAAAAAAGTTTCATTATTACTATATATCCTATAGTATTTATCCTCTAAATTCATTTCTAAAAAGGCCCCATTTAAAAACTTTTTAGTTTGATTTTCATTTAATTTAATTATGGGATATTCAAGAACATCGTCGATAGTTAACATAATATTTTTTATGTTTTCTATTGTTATATCATCTAATAAGACTGAATTATCAATTGTAAATTTTCCAGATTGTGTTCTTAAAAGGAAACTCATATATGCACCATATCCAACTTTTTTACCCAAATCGTTGCATAGGCTTCTAATATATGTTCCCTTTGAACAGTGTATCTTTAATAAAGCACTTTTTTGGTATACTTTTAATATATCTATACTATATATATATACTTTTCTACTGGGAATTGCAAAGGATTCCCCTCTCCTTGCCAATTCATAGGCCCTTTGTCCATTTATTTTTATTGCTGAATATGTTGGAGGAGTTTGTTCTATTTCACCTACAAACTCATCTGTAACCTTTTTTAATTCATTATACTCTAATACAAAATCATTATTGTACTCTTCTATAATTTTTCCATATTTATCAAATGTATCAGTAACTTTCCCAAACGTTACTTCACATATATAGGTTTTATCTTGTGAAGTTATATACTCAACAATTTTTGTAGCCTTTCCAATACATATAGGCAGCACCCCTGCAGCACCTGGATCTAATGTTCCAGTATGTCCTATTTTTTTTATATTTAATCTTTTTCTTAAGAAGGATACTACATCGTGTGAAGTCATTCCTGGTGGCTTTAGAATATTAATTATTCCATTCATTATATTTCACCCAAGCCTTTTTTATTTCATCAATTAATTCCTTTTCAATTTCATCTATTGATTTATTTTTGATTGTACAGCCTGCTGCCTTTATATGTCCTCCTCCTCCATATTTTAATGCAATATCTTTTACATCGAAATAATCCTTAGATCTAAAACTAATTTTATAGGTATCTATATCAACTTCTTTTATTAAAATTCCTACCTCAACACTTTCTATATCCCTAACTATATTAACAAGTTCACCAGCTTCATCTTCCTTTGTTTGACATTCTTCTAACATTTGTTTTGTAAGCTTCATTGTTGCTACCTTACCATCTAAATAAATCTTTAATGTAGATGTAACCTTAGAAATTAATTTTATACCGTTTAAAGTTTTTAAATCCATTATCCTGTAATAGATATTTGTAAAATTTATTCCTGTATCTATAAGATCGGCTACTATCCTCATTGTCTTTGATGATGTATTAGAAAATTTAAAGCCTCCTGTATCAGAAACAATAGATGTGTAAAGGCATTCAGCAATTTCTTTTGTAATTTTATAATTAAGATTTTTATACAATTCAAATAAAATTTCTCCAACACTCGATGCCTTTGCATCAATTATATTTATATTACCAAAGCTATTATTTGTTATATGATGGTCAATATTAATTATTATATCCGTTCTATTTAACAAATCTTTGCATTCACCTAATCTATCCTCATCACCACAATCTAAAACAAACAAACAATCATACCTGCTGTTTGACTGACTAATATTTTTTATATTATAAAAGCCGCTTAAATATGAAAATTTATAAGGAGCTTGGCCTTCAACAAAAACATCAACATTTTTATTCAAATCTATTAATAAATTATAAAGACTAAGAATAGACCCCATACTATCACCATCTGGTGAAGTATGGGATACTATTGCAAAGTTATTTAGGGAGTCAATAATTTTTTTTAGTTCTTCAAGCTTATTCATTTTTGTTTATCTCCCTTAATATGTCATTTATTTTCATACTGTATTCAATTGACTCATCAAGCTCAAAAATCAATTCTGGAGTATATCTAATTTTAATCCTATTGCCAAGTTCCTTTCTTAAAAAACCTGATGCACTTTTTAAGCCTTCAATGCAGCTTTTTTTAGATTCATTATCAGCAAATACGCTAACATAAACCTTTGCATATCTTAAGTCCTTAGTTACATCTACGTGTGTAATTGATGTTAAAGGTGGAATTCTTGGATCCTTTAACTCATTTTGAACTATATTACTCAAAACCTTTCTTACTTCCTCTGAAAGTCTTGTATTCCTTTCAAATGCCATATAAATGCACCTCTTTACTTTCTTTCAACTTCTTTCATTGTATAAGTTTCAAAAACGTCTCCCTCTTTAATATCATTAAATCTTTCTATAGTTAATCCACATTCATATCCAGCAGCAACTTCCCTAACGTCATCTTTAAATCTCTTTAATGATGATATCTTTCCTTCATAAATCACTATTCCATTTCTTATAACTCTTATGTTATCATTTCTATTAACTTTACCATCTTCAACATAACATCCTGCAATTGTTCCAACTGATGAAACCTTAAATGTTTGTCTAACCTGTAATCTTGCAGTAACAACTTCTGTAAACTCAGGATCTAACATACCCTTCATTGCTGCTGTTATATCATCGATTGCTTCATAAATTATTCTATATGTTTTTATTTCAACACTTTCCTTTTCTGCCAGTTGTCTTGCCATTCCATCTGGTCTTACATTAAACCCAATTATTATTGCATTAGATGCTGAAGCAAGTGATACGTCAGTTTCAGTAATAGCACCTACAGCTCCATGTATAACTTTAACCTTAACTTCATCATTTGATAACTTCTCTAATGATTGTCTAATAGCTTCTACTGAACCCTGTACATCTGCCTTTACAATAATGTTAAGAACTTTAACTTTTCCTTCTTTAATTTGTGAGAAAAGATCCTGTAGTGAAACTTTTGCATTTGCAGCAAACATCTCTTCACGTTGTTTTTCTTTTCTTATTTCTGCAATCTCACGTGCAGTTTTTTCATCGGCAACAACATAGAATTTTTCACCAGCATTTGGTACTTCAGAAAGTCCTAAAATTTCAACAGGCATTGATGGGCCCACTTTAGTAACCTTTCTACCCTTATCATCAATCATCGCTCTAACTTTACCGTATGCTGTTCCTGCAACAACTGCATCTCCAACCTTCAATGTTCCTGCTTGTATAAGAGCAGTTGCAACTGGTCCTCTTCCTTTATCAAGCTTTGATTCAATAATTGTACCCTTTGCTGCTCTGTTTGGATTTGCCTTTAACTCTTGCATTTCGGCAACAAGTAAAATCATTTCAAGTAATGTATCAATTCCTTGATGTGTATGAGCTGAGACAGGTACACATATAGTATCTCCACCCCAGTCCTCAGCAATCAATCCGTATTCTGTTAATTCCTGTTTTACTCTATCTGGGTTAGCACCTGATTTATCAATTTTATTAATAGCAACAATTATTGGAACGTTTGCTGCCTTTGCGTGGTTTATTGCCTCAATAGTTTGTGGCATAACACCATCATCAGCTGCTACAACTAATATAGCAATATCGGTAACCTTTGCACCTCTTGCTCTCATTGCAGTAAAAGCTTCGTGACCTGGTGTATCTAAAAATACTATCTTTTGTCCGTTTACATCAACACTGTAGGCACCTATGTGTTGTGTTATTCCTCCTGCTTCATGAGCAGCAACCCTTGAATTCCTTATCGCATCAAGTAATGAAGTTTTTCCATGGTCAACGTGTCCCATTACTGTTACAACAGGAGGTCTTGGAAGCATATCTTCAGCACTGTCCTCAAAATCATTTATTAATACCTCTTCCTTTTCTTTAACCTGCTCCATCTCAAGTAATATATTGTATTCTTCTGCTATTTTCTCAGCCACTTCAAAGTCTATTTCGTGATTAATTGAAGCCATAACACCCTTTAAAATTAATTTCTTTATTATTTCCGCAGCTGGCTTCTTAATCTTTTGAGCAAAATCACCAACTTTTATTGTTGGAGGAATAACAACAATTCCCACTTCCTCTTCATCATTTTTATTTTTTTCCTTAACTTGAGTTTGTTTAATTTTTTCACTTCTTGGTTTTTTTCTTATTTTTTCGTTCTTTGTATAATTATCATCCATTAATCCTAAATCATCAAATTCATTTACTTCATTGTGTTCTTCTGTTTTTATTGTTTCATTCTTTTCTTCACTTGATTCTTTTTGTTTTTTACCATTTAACTCTTCAATATACTCTTTTATTATATTAGCATCTTCTCCTTCAATCACGCTCATATGATTTTTAACCTCTATGCCGAACTCATTATATAGTAGTTCTATTACTTCCTTACTTGATTTATTTATTTGCTTTGCTAATTCATAAACTCTAATCTTTGACAATACTGTCACCCCCACTGTTATTTTCTTTTATCTTTTTTATAAAAGCTTCTGCAAAATTATTATCTTTAATCGATAGAACCGATCTCATTGACTTACCTATATAGTAACCAATGTTCTCTTTTTCTCCAAAAATTAGATAAGGCACGCCAAAATTTTTTGCCATACTAATAAATTTCTTTTTTGTATTTTCACTTGCATCCTCAGATATAATTAAAAGCTTGCACTTACCTTTTTTTATATCTATTTCAACACCATCATCGCCAGAAGTTAGATTGCCTGACCTTTGAATAAGACCAAGAAAATTATATAATTTATTGTCCACTCTCTAATTCCTCCTTTAGCTTTTCATAAACCTCAGGAGATATTGTTACTTCTAATGCTCTTTCAAACTTTTTTGCCTTATATGCCTTCTCAAAACATTCAACATTTCTACAAATATAAGCCCCTCTACCTGGTGCCTTTCCTGTTAAATCAAGGTTTACTTCACCTTCTTTATTTCTAACAACCCTTATTAATTCCTTTTTAGGTTTCATTTGCATGCACCCAAGACACATTCTTTGAGGAATCTTTTTAACCTTCATTTTTTATTCCTCCTTACTAAATGTTGACTTGAGATTCACTTTTGATATCTATTTTCCATCCTGTAAGTTTTGCAGCAAGTCTTGCGTTTTGTCCTTCTTTACCTATCGCTAATGATAACTGATAATCTGGTACTACAACTCTTGCTATTCTCTCTTTTTCATCTAATATTTCTACACTTAATACCTTTGCTGGGCTTAAAGCATTTTCAATAAATTCTGCAGGATCTTTACTCCATTTTACTATGTCTATTTTTTCTCCCTTTAGTTCATTTACAACATTCTGTACTCTAACTCCCTTTGGTCCAACACATGCTCCCGTTGGATCAACATTTTCATCCCTTGAGTAAACAGCAATTTTAGTTCTTGAACCTGCTTCTCTTGCAATGCTCTTTATTTCCACTATTCCTTCATATATTTCTGGAACTTCTAATTCAAACAATCTTTTAACAAGCCCTGGATGAGTTCTTGAAATTATTATATTTGGTCCCTTAGTAGTCTTTTTGACTTCAACAACATAAAACTTTAACATATCTCCATGATTGTATGTATCATTTGGCATTTGTTCACTTGGATTTAATAATGTTTCTACCTTGCCAATATCAACAAGAACCTTATCCTTCTCTTTCTTTTGTACTATACCTGTTATTATATCATTTTCCTTTTCAACAAATTCTTCATATATTATCCTTCTCTCTTGTTCTCTTATTTCTTGAATTACACGTTGTTTTGCTACTTGAGCTGCTGCCCTTAAGAAATCCTTTGGAGTAATTTCAATATCAACTACATCATCTAAATTATACCTAACATCTATATTTCTTGCATCTTCCAAACTTATTTCCAATAAGTTATCATAAACATCCTCTACAACTTTCTTTTGTGCATAAACATGTATTTCACCAGTTTCTCTATTTATGGTTACCTTTACATTTTGTGATGTTCCATAATTTTTTCTATAGGCAGCCACTAACGCAGATTCAAGTGCATTAAATATAGTCTCCTCATCAATCCCCTTTTCCTGAACAAGTAATTTTATAGCTTCAATTAACTCAACTGAATTCATTATTATCTCCCCTTTCCACTCAACCTAATGAAATAAATATCATCAAATTTTATATTTTTGTCTTCACCATCAACATTTAAAACTATATTATTTTCACTATAATTTACTAATTTTCCAAATAAGGCTGTATAATTTTCATCGTTAAGCCTTACCTTAACATTTTTGTTAAGGGCTCGCTTTAAAGCCTTTTCTTCTTCAATAAGTTTTAATTCGCCTGGTGATGACACCTCAAAATAATAGCTAAACTCAATTGGATCAATTTTATCTAACTCATCACTTACTCTTCTACTAATTTTAGTACAGTCGTCTAATGTAACACCTTCTTCTTTGTCTATGTAAACTCTTAAATACCATTCACCTGATTCCTTTAAAAACTCTACATCAACAAAATCACAACCAAACTCTTCAACTATAGGTCTTGCTATTTTTTCCACTTCATTCTCAATTTTATTGAACATCTTATCCCTCCTTTATTATTTCTATTTTTTGTATACATCAAAAAATAATTCATTATATACAAAAAACATAAATATAGAGTGGGTTTTGCCCACTCTGTGTCAAATATATTTAGCACAATATTATTATAACACCATAATAAATTTATTTCAAGTTAAAACAGAGAAAGTTGGTTAGTTTCTGGTAATCCCTTTAAACATCCATGGGAATCTAATATCTCAATGACTGTTTTTGTTGCCTTCGCTCTAATTCTTAAATCCTCCTTTGATACAAAAGGACCTTGTTCTCTTGCTGCAACAATATTTCTTGCTGCATTTTCTCCAACACCTTGAAGAGCTCTAAATGGAGGTAATATTCCTTCTTCAGTTATTAAAAACTTTACTGAATCTGATTTATAAAGATCTACAGGTATAAATTTTAAACCTCTCTTATACATTTCAAGTGCTATTTCTAATATAGTCATAAGACCTTTTTCCTTTTGTGAAGCCGAATTTCCTAAAGATTCTATTTCTTTAATTTTGCTGATTATTGCTTTTTCACCCTTTACTATCAAGTCTGCATCAAAATCATCTGCTCTTACAGTAAAGTAAGTAGCATAGTATGCTTCAGGATAGTAAACCTTAAAATATGCTATTCTAACAGCCATCATAACATACGCAACTGCGTGTCCCTTTGGGAACATATATTTTATTTTATTACAAGATTGTATATACCAATCTGGTACATTGTTTTGTTTCATTACTTCAATATCTTCATCCCTTAAACCTTTTCCTTTTCTAACCCTCTCCATAATATTGAAGGCTGTTTTTGGTGGTACCCCACTATAAATTAAATATAACATAATATCGTCTCTGGTACATATAACTTCTTTTAATGTAGCAAGCCCCTGTCTTATTATATCCTGTGCATTATTTAACCAAACATCTGTACCGTGGGATAATCCAGATATTCTAACTAAATCTGAAAAATTTTGTGGTTGTGTATCAATAAGCATTTGTCTAACAAATTTTGTTCCAAATTCCGGCAATCCCAATGTTCCAACTTCACAGTTTATATCTTCCTTGGTTATTCCTAAAGGTTCTGTTGATGTAAATAATTTTATAACATTTTTATCATCTAAAGGAATATCCTTAGGATCTATTCCTGTTAAATCCTGAAGCATTCTTAAAACAGTAGGATCGTCGTGACCAAGAATATCAAGCTTTAATAATCTACCACTTATAGAATGGTAATCAAAATGTGTTGTAGTAACCTCAGAATTAACATCATCTGCAGGTTTTTGTATCGGTGTAAATTCATATATTTCCTTATCTCTCGGAACTACCATTATACCACCAGGGTGTTGTCCTGTAGTTCTTTTTACACCTGTACACCCCTTTACTAACCTTTCCATTTCAGCAGATGTTGCTTTAATTCCTCTCTCCTCTAAATAGTTTTTAACAAAACCATAGGCTGTTTTTTCTGCTATAGTACCAATAGTACCTGCTCTAAATACATGACCTTCACCAAATAACTCTTCTGTATATTTATGTGCAACCGGCTGATATTCTCCAGAGAAATTTAAGTCTATATCTGGCTCCTTATCACCTTCAAAGCCTAAAAAGACTTCAAAGGGTATATCAAAACCATCCTTCTTATATTTTGTATTACATACAGGACAATTTTTATCTGGTAAGTCAACCCCTGCTCCAACACTTCCATCAAGGAAAAACTCGGAATTTTTGCAATTTGGACAAACATAATGTGGTGGCAAAGGATTAACTTCTGTAATTCCACACATTGTAGCAACAAAGGAAGAACCTACAGACCCTCTGGATCCTACCAGGTAACCATCATTTAATGATTTTGCAACCAGCTTATGTGCAATTAAATACAAGACAGCATAACCATTATTAATAATTGAATTTAACTCCTTATCAAGGCGTTTTTCAACAACTTCAGGAAGCTTTTCTCCATAAATGCTATGTGCATTATCCATTGTCATTTTTCTAATTTCTTCATCTGCTCCATCAATCTTAGGTGGGAATGTTTCTTCTGGAATCGGCTTAATCTCTTCAACTAAGTCAGCAATCATATTTGGATTTTTAACAACAACTTCATAAGCCTTTTCTTCACCTAAATATTTGAATTCCTCTAACATTTCATCTGTTGTTTTAAAATATAATGGTGCTTGATTATCTGCATCATCAAATCCTTGTCCTGCCATTAGAATTCTTCTAAAATACTCATCATGTGGATCAAGGAAATGAACATCCCCTGTTGCAATAACAGGTTTTTTATACTTCTCACCTAATTCCACTATCCTTTTATTATATTCATATAACTTATCTACACTATCAACCTTTCCATTTTCATATAAAAACATATTATTTCCTATAGGTTGTATCTCTAAATAATCATAAAATTTTATTATTTCTTCTAATTCCCCTTCAGATAAATTATTTAAAATGGCCCTATATAGCTGTCCTGCTTCACAGGCAGTACCTATTATTAGTCCATCCCTCATCTGCTCAAGTAAGCTTTTAGGGATTCTTGGTCTCTTAAAAAAATAATTACAATGGGCCATAGAAATCAATTTGTATAGATTATACAAACCTTGATAGTTTTTAACTAATATAACAATATGATAGGTATCTGCCTTTTTAATATCAAAATTACCGCTATATTGTAGGTTTATATCAGAAAGCTTAGAAATTTCCTTTTCCTTAAGCATATCAACAAATTTTAAAAATATATGTGCTGTTGCTTCAGCATCATCAACAGCTCTATGATGATTTTCTAAACTTATGCCTAAATGTTCAGCTATTACATTAAGTTTATGTCTCTTTAAATCAGGTAATAGCCATCTTGCTAAAGGAAGTGTATCTAAAATAGAATAGTTAAACTGTAAATTAAACTTTTTAAACTTTTCTCTTAAAAATCCTGTATCGAATTTTGCATTATGTGCTACTAAAACACCGTCTCCAATAAATTCTATAAATTTTGGAAGTATATCTATAATAGTTTCTTTATCCATTACCATTTCATTCGTTATACCTGTTAATTTTTGTATTTCTTCAGATATATGTCTTTCCGGATTAATCAATACAGAAAATCTATCTACAATCTGATAATTTTTAATTTTTACAGCACCAATTTCTATTATTTCATCTGTCTGTGGATTAAAACCTGTAGTCTCTATATCAAATACAATAAATTCCCCATCTAAAGAACAATCCCTTGGATTGTAGACTATTGGTTCACCATCATCTACCAAATATCCTTCAACACCATATATAACCTTTACACCATATTTTTTTGCTGCATCCATAGCCTCTGGGAATGCCTGCACAACTCCATGGTCTGTTATTGCTATTGCCTTATGCCCCCATTCTTTAGCTCTTTGGATTAGTTTTGTGGCTGAACTTACTCCATCCATTCCACTCATTTGTGTATGAAGATGTAACTCAACTCTTTTTTCTTCACAAGTATCAATTCTCTTTGTTTTTTCTTTTTTATCTATAAACTTAGCCATTATTACTATTTCATTTACAAACTTATCATATGATGCTTCACCAATTACCTTTAAATAACTTCCTTCTGAGATTTGTGATTTAATTTCATCTATTTTTTCTGGCTTTGGAAATAATTTAACTGTAATTGAGCTTGTATAATCTGTAATATAAAATGACATAATATATTTTCCGTTTTTAGTTTCTTTTATATCTACTTTAAATACCTCTCCCTCAATTTCTACTATTCCAGAAGTTTCAGTTATAGAAACTATTTTAGCAGAATCAGCCTTTATAGGTTTTCCATAAATATAAGGATTATCATTATTACTAATATTGCTATTTATATTTTTATCACCAGATTCAATCTTAATTGGTACACTTTTTTCTCTAACTTCTTGTATATATTGGTTTATGAGTCTACTATCTTCATCATATTTTAATTTATTATAATCATCAATTATCAATTCATCATATTGGAAGTTTATATTGATATTTTTATTAAAAATATTATATAATTCCTTCTTTAATATTTTATTAATTTGTCTACTTTTTAACATATTTACAGTAAACTCATTATCTATGTTAAATTCAATATTTTCATTATTAATTTTAAACTTACTTGATGTTAAAACAGAACATATTGAGGGATATTGTTTTAAAATATCCCTCAATATTATTCTAAAACTTTCCTCATTTATGTTCTTATAGTCCATATTTTTATTAATATAATCTATATATAGTTCTAAATTATTATCTAGTTTTAGTTTACTTTTAAAGGCTTCAATAAGTTTTGTTTTTAATTCCTGATTAGTCTCAACATAAGACTTTATAAACACCTCATATTTTTTTGTTTTTTTATCTACTATTACCTTCTCTACAAACAATTTCTCCAGTATTTCATTATTATTCAATTCTGCAACATCAATTAGCACTTCACTTAATGCTTTGGACATTATTAAACCTCCTATTTATGTCCTTAGACACTTTAGTATATCATAGTACATCTTTAATCTTGCTTTAAATCCTCTAACGAATCCTAATTTTTCTTCCTTCATTATATGTGTCATATCCTTCATTTCAACATTTTTAACTTTAAATTGCATTCTTTGTACATGCTTAGTTAATGCAACTTCAACTCCATATTTAGTAATATCCATATTATCCATTGTATCTAAAACAAATCTCTTTAAGGCCCTTTGACCTGAAAGATTTGGAGCAACAAATTGTGCTAAATCAGTTGCAAGCCTTCCACTTGAAAATATACCAACAGACATATCAGCTTCATTACTTAAAACAGGATTTAACAAATCAAGTATATGATTTGGTTTAAGACCAATTAAATCAGCATCTAATAATAAAATTACATCAGCATCTGAATTTTCAAGCCCAATCTTAATAGCTGCTCCCTTTCCCATATTTTTTTTATTATCGACAACCTTTACTCCTTTGCTCTTTGCAATTAGTGAAGTATTATCATTAGAACCATCATTTACTACTATAATATCTCTAATACAATCCACCTTCTTAACAACATCAATTACATCCCCAACGGTTTTTTCCTCATTATAAGCAGGAATAATACAGTCAATAAACACACAAATTCCCCCTTAGTAGCTTTTATAATTTATTTATTTCTTCTATTAATTCACTAATAATATTTTCTTCACTTACCTTCTTAATTATTTTACCTTTTTTAAATATCAAGGCCTCTTTTATTCCTCCTGCTATACCTATATCTGCCTCTTTTGCCTCTCCCGGTCCATTAACAACACAACCCATTACAGCAACTTTTAAAGGTTTATTAATGTTCTTAAGCTCTTCTTCTACTTTTTTTGCAAGTCCTATTAAATCAATTGATGTTCTGCCACACGTTGGGCAAGAAATAATTTCCACTCCAAATCTTCTAACCCCACAAGCCTGTAATATCTCTTTACCTAATTTTATTTCTTCAATAGGATCATCTGTTAATGACACTCTTATTGTATCCCCAATACCGTCTAACAAAAGAGCTCCTATTCCTATTGCAGACTTTACTGTACCACTGTAGATAGTTCCTGCCTCAGTTACACCTAAGTGGAGAGGATACTCAGTATTTTTTGATAATAATCTATAGCTATCTACCATTTCCTTAACATTTGAGGATTTCACAGAAATTACTATATCATTAAAATTATATTTTTCTAATATCTCAACATTTCTTAAAGCACTTTCCACAAGTGCCTCTGGGCAAGGTCTCTTATATTTTTCTAATATTTCCTTTTCAAGCGAACCAGAATTAACTCCAACTCTTATAGGTACAGAATAAAATTTTGCTGCATCTACAACTTCCTTTATTCTTATCTCATTTCCTATATTCCCCGGATTTATTCTTAAGGCATTCGCTCCATTTTCCACTGACTTTATTGCTAACCTATAGTCAAAATGTATGTCTGCAACTAACGGTATATTAATCTGCTTTACAATTTCCTTTATTGCATCAGCTGCTTCAAAATCTGGTACCGCAACCCTAATTATTTCACACCCTTCACTTTCAAGTCTTTTTATCTGTTCAACAGTTTTATTAACATCTCTTGTATCTGTATTAGTCATAGATTGGACAGATATAGGACTATCCCCTCCAACAAATATGTTTCCAACTTTTATTTTTTTCGTTCTTCTTCTATTCATAAATTATCACCCTATACCTATAATAATTTAAACCTTAGTATATCTTTATAGGTTATAAATATTGCAAACAATATTAGAATGGTAAACCCAATTAAATTAACAATACCAATCTTATTTTCATCTATTTTTTTTCTTGTTATTCCTTCAAACAATAATATTATAACCCATCCGCCATCTAATGCAGGGAAAGGAATTAAATTTAAAACTCCCAAATTAATACTAAGTAAAGCTGCAAAGGATAAAAGACTCAATATACCATATTTTGCAGCTTCTCCAGACATTTTTACAATCGCAACTGGTCCTCCAACATCCTCAGATGAAATATTTCCTCTTAGAGCTCTTCCTAAAAATATACCCATTTGTTTTACTGTAAAAACTGTTTTGTTAAATCCCTCAGCTATTGATGTTATTACACCGGACTTTTGTACAGTTGGGACAATTCCTATAATATATTTACCCCTTTCTTTACTATAAACAGGCGTAACTGTAATTTTTTTTATAACATCATCTCTTTTTATTGTTAAGTCTATAGGTTTTCCCTTATTTTCTGATATTTCTATAATGAAATCCTCCCAAGTTTTAACCTTTTTATTATTAACTTCAATTATTTTATCATTTACCTTAACACCAGCATTATATGCAGGAAGACCAACTTCTACTTCACTTATAATTGGTCTTACAACCCCTGCATTATAAGCAATAATAGCAAATAATATTATAGCTATAACGAAATTCATAAAAGCACCTGCTATAATAACTATAAGCCTTTTCCAAGGGCTCTGATTACAAAATGCTCTCGGATCATTAGAATCTCCCTCTTCACCTAACATTTTTACATATCCCCCGATAGGGAAAAGCCTTAAAGAATAACTTGTTTCCCCCTTTTTAAAGCCAAGTATCTTTGGTCCCATTCCTATTGCAAATTCAAGAACTTTTATTCCAGATAACTTTGCAGTAACAAAATGACCAAGTTCGTGACTTGTTATCAATAACCCAAAAACAAAAATCGTTGCCAATAACGTTTGCATATAAAAACACCACCCTATTTTATTATATTTCTAACATATTCTCTTACTTCCTTCTCTAAATTAATAATAAAATCTAAATCAAATTCATAGTTCACCTTAAAGTTATTCATAGCCTCTTTTATTATAATTGGAATATCTAAAAATTTTATCTTATTGTTAAGAAATAAATCTACTGCTTCTTCATTGGCAATATTACATACTGCTGGCATAGTTCCTCCAACTTTTCCAGCATCATAGGCTAATTTTAAACACTCAAATGTTTCAATATCTGGCTCCTCAAATGTTAAAGTATTGTATTTTATTAAATCAAGATACCCAATTAATGACTCTGTTCTATTTGGATATTCAAGGGCATATTGAATTGGGTGTCTCATATCGGTATTAGATAGCTGTGCAATTATTGAACCATCTTTATACTCTACCATAGAATGTATAATACTTTGAGGATGTATGACAACCTTTATATTATCATAATCAACATCGAACAAATAGTGCGCTTCTATGACTTCTAATCCTTTATTCATCAATGTTGCAGAATCTATAGATATTTTTTTACCCATATTCCATCTTGGATGTTTTAGAGCCATCTCTGGAGTAACTTCAGTTAAATCTTCCTTCTTCTTACCTCTAAAAGGTCCTCCTGAAGCTGTTAAAATTAAATTATTAACTGCACTCCTGCTTTCTCCATTTAAACACTGAAAAAGAGCACTATGCTCACTATCCACTGGAATAATTCTTGATTTAGATTTTGAAAGTTCATCCTTTATTATGCTTCCACCAACTACTAAAGTTTCTTTATTAGCAAGTGCGATATCTTTCCCTTCCCTAATTGCCGCAATTGTTGGTCTTAAACCAATCATACCAACAACAGAAGTTAAAACTATATCTACATTATGTAATGTACTTATAAATTCTAAACCTTCAATACCTGAAAGTACCTTTGTTCCAATATTATAAACTCTATCCTTTAATTCACTTACTAAATTTTCATTCATTATTACAACATATTCAGGTTTGAATTCATTAACCTGCTCAACTAATTTATTTATATTAGAATTTGCAGACAAAGCAACAATCTTAAATTCATCCCTTTTATGACGTACAACATCAAGTGCTTGAGTTCCAATGGAACCTGTAGAACCTAATATAACTAATTGTTTCATATAATTCTCCTTTCTATGTCAATAAGTTCTTTCGTAAAAATAATCATAAATGGTCCAAATATAACTCCCCATAACTTAAATATTATAACCCCTACATACAACGCAAAAAGTGAAATAACAGGATGAATCTTTAAAGAATTTCCTACCATCTTAACCTGCAATATTTCCCTTATTATCTGCAATAATGCATATAATGATATAAGACCTATAGACAAAAAGTATTTTTTGTCTATAAATGCCAATACACTCCAAGGCACAAAAATTAGTGCAGGACCTAAAACAGGTAACAAATCTAGTATACCACAAATTATTCCTATAGTTAATGCATTTTCAACACCTAACACATAAAATCCAGCTATTGTAAGTAATGTGGAAATAAATACTAATTTAAATTCAATTAATGCAATAGATGTTAATTTTATAAATGAATTTATAAAGGCAGCTATATATTTATTGTCAATACTTAGAATAATATGTTCAGATATTTTATTAAAATCTAAACTTAAAATTATACTAATTATAAAAACTATAAATATTTTTAGTAATTCATTTATTGTCCCTACTGTTTTATCTAAAAAATTAAGGTCACTATTTCTTAATGACATTATTTTTTCAATTATATAATTTATTTGATCACTATATACTTTATTTGATATCATTAGGTATATTTTATTCACTTCGTTAATTATATATTTTATAAAAATATATGTCAAAAAGGCTAATACAGCAAATATAAAAATATAAGATAAACTAACGGCTATATTTCTATTTATTTTTAAACTTACTATCTTTTTTATAAAAGGTTCCATAAGTAGTGCAATTAAAATAGCAATAAGAAATGGCCACAAAAAAACAAGGCATAACTTAAGAATAATGATAACTATTAAATCTACCACTATTATCTTAAGTAATGCCTTTACATTAATATTCATATATATCATCCTAAAACAATTGCTATATAATAATATACGACAGGAATAACAAATAGTATGCTATCAAACCTATCTAAAATTCCTCCGTGTCCAGGCATTATATTCCCATAATCCTTTATACCTACATGCCTTTTTATTAATGAAGCTGAAAGGTCCCCTATTTGAGATACAACTGCACCGATTATTCCTAAAATAATTAATTGTATATATGTAATCTCAATATTACCATTAAAAATCTTCCAAATAACAAGACCTATAATACTTCCCAATATTCCTCCAATCGAACCTTCTACTGTTTTTTTAGGACTAACTTCCGGACACAACTTTCTTTTTCCCAAAAGCATACCAGTAAAATAGGCAAAAGTATCACAGCACCAAGCAATTAAAAAAACCATCCATATCAATTTATTACCATTTTCAAGCTCATTTATTTTAACAAGAAGATTAAAAAAGCTAATTATATATATATATCCAACAACAGTAAATGCTGAAGATATAATAGAATATTTCTTGTTAAAGATTGGATAAGCCATTGATAGCAAAAGTAACGCATAGATCAAAATAATATTATACTTTGATAAATCTGATGTATAAAATATAAATTGATTTACCAAGTAAAAAATAATTAATAAAGGTGCAATAATTTTGTATTTATTACTAAAAGCATTTATATACTCATATACTGCTATAGCAGTTATTATTGATACACCTATCTTTAAAATCAATCCCCCTGATATTACAAAAAAAAGTAATATTGGAATAGCTACTAATGCACTTATAATTCTTGTTTTCATATTTTCACCTTCTCTATTTTATACCACCAAATCTTCTATCTCTATTTTGGTAATCATATATAGCTCTATATAGATGTTCTCTATTAAATTCTGGCCAATATATATTTGAATACCAGAATTCTGTATATGCTACTTGCCATAATAGAAAATTACTCAATCTATATTCACCACTTGGTCTAATTAATAAATCTGGATCTGGCATATTTGCAGTATATAAATTACTACTTATCAATTCTTCATTAATATCTTCAATATCTATTTTATTTTCCTTTATAAGCTGTGCAATTTTAATTACTGCATTTTTTATTTCATCGCGTCCACCATAATTTAATGCAAGATTTAATACTAAACCCGTATTATCTTTGGTTTTTTCATAAGCATTTTTCAACTCTTCCTGACATATCAATGGTAATTTACTTATATCACCAATCGAATTAACCACAACATTATTTTTATGTAGTTCTTGAACTTCAGATCTTAAATATTCAACTAATAAATTCATAAGAGCATTTACTTCTTCACTTGGTCTTTTCCAATTTTCTGTTGAAAAGGCATATAGAGTCAAATATTTTACACCAAGTTCTGAACATGCCTTAACAATTTCTCTTATAGTTTCTACACCTGCTTTGTGCCCAAAAGTTCTTGGTAAATTTCTTTGTTTTGCCCATCTACCATTACCATCCATAATTATAGCAATGTGCTTTGGAATTTTATTTTTATCAATCATTTCTAAAAAATTTTTGGATTCATTCTTTTTTTTCTTATTAAAAAATAACATCGTTACCTCCCTCATAAAAATAAATTTTTTATGCCAAAGCTTAAAGCTTTGGCATTATAGACTTTATTTATTTTTTATATTTGATTAAAAATATGAATAGTATATTTTTATGGAGGCCTCTTCTACTATCTTGATAACCCTTTTTTCATCACCAATTTTAACTCCCTTAGGATTATCTACTTCTATTAACTCATAATTTATTCCACTTTTCTTTAAATATTCTTCTACATCCTCTAATTTATGAGCTAAAAAACTCTTCACTTCCATATTATACAGTTAATATCTCCTTTTCCTTTGCTTCTACTAATTTATCAATCTCTTTTATAAAATTATCAGTTATCTTTTGTACTTCTTCCTCAGTTCTCTTTATTTCGTCCTCTGAGAAATTACCTTCCTTTTTAAGTGCCTTTAATCTATCATTAGCATCTCTTCTTACTGACCTAACTGCAACTTTAGTGTCTTCTCCGTGCTTTTTAACAACTTTAACAAGATTTTTTCTTGTTTCCTCTGTAAGTTCTGGAATAACTAATCTTATTACTTGACCATCATTAGTTGGATTAATACCTAAATCTGACTTTTGAATAGCCTTTTCAATATCCTTGATTGCATTTTTATCCCAAGGTTGTATTACTAAAACTCTTGGTTCAGGAATTGAAATTGAAGCAAGCTGTGCAATATGAGTTGGTGTTCCATAATAATCAACAGTTATTTTGTCAAGCATTGCAGCATTTGCTCTTCCGGCCTTTAGTCCTTGTAATTCCTTCTTAAGAAGCTCAATTGATTTTTTCATTTTTTCTTCAGAAGCAACAATTACTTCTTTAATCATTAAAAAAACCTCCTTTATTAATTTTCAACAACAGTACCTATGTTTTCTCCAAGTACTGCTCTTTTAATATTTCCAGGTTCATCAAGTGCAAAAACTATGATTGGAATATTGTTATCTTTGCATAATGATGTTGCAGTAGAATCCATTACCTTTAGATCTCTTTCTAATACCTGCATAAAAGTCAATTTATCAAACTTCTTGGCATCTTTATTTTTATTTGGATCTGAGTCATATACACCATCTACTTTTTTAGCAAGCAGTATAGCTTCTGCCTCTATCTCTGCAGCTCTAAGTGCTGCTGCAGTATCTGTTGAAAAATATGGATTTCCAGTCCCAGCTGCAAAAATAACAACTCTACCCTTTTCAAGATGTCTTACAGCCCTTCTTCTTACAAATGGTTCTGCAATTTCCCTCATTTCTATTGCTGTTTGAACTCGCGTTTTGACACCTATTGATTCCAATGAATCTTGCAGAGCCATAGCATTTATACAAGTTGCAAGCATCCCCATATAGTCGGCTGTTGTTCTATCCATATCTATTCCGTTTCTACCTCTCCATATATTCCCTCCGCCGACAACACAACCAACTTCAACACCCATATCTACAATATCTTTAATTTCTTCAGATATTCTTTTAATAACATCAAAATCAAAGCCATAGCCCTTTTCACCTGCAAGAGCTTCACCACTTAATTTTATCATAACTCTTTTATATTTTGGAGCTGTCATCTTATTACCTCCAACTTAATATATTCTACCAAAAATTAAAATATCCTTCTTAAAAAAAGAGAACACAGGTGTGTTCTCTTTTTAAATTACGCCCTAGTTTGCTTCATAACTTCTTCAGCAAAGTTTTCTTCTTTCTTTTCTATACCTTCACCCTTTTCAAATCTTACGAACTTCTTAACTGTAAGTTCTGCATTTGCTTCTTTTGACTTTTCTTCAACAAACTTTCTTATAGTCTTGTCTTGATCTCTTATCCATAATTGTTCTATTAGGCATACTTCCTTAAAGTACTTTTGTAATCTACCTTCAACCATCTTTTCAACAACTTTTTCTGGTTTTCCTTCGTTTAGAGCTTGTTGTCTATATATTTCTCTTTCCTTTTCAATTACTTCTTGTGGTACTTCTTCCTTAACAAGGTATAAAGGATTTGCTGCAGCTATTTGTAATGCAAGTTCCTTTGCAACTTCCTTTGCAACTTCATTTGTTGCTCCTTCAACTTGAACCATAACAGCTATTCTTCCACCACCGTGGATGTAGTCCATTATAACACCATTTTCAACATTGAATCTTTCAAATCTTCTAAAAGTCATATTTTCTCCAAGCTTTGCTATTAAAGCTGTTATAGCTTCTTTAACAGTCATATTTTCATCTGCTATGTACTTTTCTTCTAATATTTCTTCAACTGTATTAGCCTTTGAATAAGCTGCTTGCTTAGCAAGATTCTTAGCAAGATTTACAAAGTCATCATTCTTACCAACGAAGTCTGTTTCACAGTTAACTTCAACAACTGCACCTGTCTTACCATCTTCTGTTATGTATGTTTCTACAACACCTTCAGCAGCAACTCTTCCTGCCTTCTTAGCAGCAGCTGCTAATCCCTTTTCTCTAAGGATTTCAATAGCCTTTTCCATATCTCCCTCTGCTTGAACAAGTGCCTTTTTACAATCCATCATTCCAGCACCAGTTCTTTCTCTTAGTTCACTTACCATCTTAGCTGTAATTTGCATAACCGATTCCTCCTTAATGTTATTAAAGGTAAGGGTTAAGATACCCTTTACCCTTACCTTTTAATATTATTCTGCTAATTGTTCACCTTGTCTTCCTTCAAGTACAGCATCAGCTATCTTTGATGCAATTAGCTTAACTGCTCTTATTGCATCATCATTACCTGGTATTACATAATCAACATCATCTGGATCGCAGTTAGTATCTACTATACCAACTACTGGTATACCAAGTATTCTTGCTTCTGCAACAGCATTCTTTTCCTTTCTTGGGTCAACAACGAAAAGAACTATGTTGTCCTTATCGATTTTATTAAGCTTAGCTAATTCCTTGATTCCTCCAAGGTTCTTTTCAAGCTTTTCCATTTCATTCTTTAACTTTATAACTTCCTTCTTTGGAAGAAGATCGAATGTACCATCTTCAGCCATCTTTTGAAGTTCATTTAGTCTTGCTATTCTTGTCTTGATAGTTCTGAAGTTTGTAAGCATTCCACCAAGCCATCTTTCATTTACATAATGCATATTACATCTGATGGCTTCTTCCTTAACTGAATCTTGAGCTTGCTTTTTTGTTCCTACAAATAGAATTTCTTTTCCTTCTGCTGCTGCATTCTTAACGAATTCATATGCTTCTTCTAATTTCTTTGCAGTCTTTTGAAGGTCAATGATGTAAATACCATTTCTTTCAGTGAAGATGTACTGTGACATTTTAGGATTCCATCTTCTTGTTTGATGTCCAAAATGAACACCAGCTTCTAATAATTGCTTCATTTGAATAACTGACATATAGGCACCTCCTGGTTTTATTCCTCCACTCTACTCATTTTTTTAAAAGGCCTTATTACAGGCACCCTTTTAAAAATTGTAGAGTGTGTGTTTTTTTCACGATTGATAGTATAACATAGATTTGTCATATAATCAATAATTATTTTAACAAATAAAGAAAAATTTATTCATATTTTTTACAAAAGAAAGAAGCTAAAAATTAGCTTCTTAGCTTCTTTAATTCATCAAGTAACTTATCGTTAAGTATCTTTATATGAGTACCCTTCATACCAAGTGATCTTGATTCAATTACACCAGCACTTTCAAATTTTCTAAGTGCATTTACTATTACTGATCTTGTTATACCTACTTTATCTGCAATTTTACTTGCTACAAGTAATCCTTCATTTCCATCAAGTTCATTGAAGATATGTTCAACTGCTTCTAATTCAGAATATGAAAGTGTTCCAATTGCAAGTTGAACAACTGCCTTCTTTCTTGCTTCTTCTTCTATTTCATCCTGCTTTGATCTTATTATTTCCATACCAACAATAGCTGCACTGTATTCAGCAAGAACTAAGTCTTCATCTGTAAATTCTTCTCCAAATCTTGCTATTAAAAGTGTTCCTAATCTTTCTCTATTTCCTATAATAGGAACTATAGTTGTTATTTTATCTGCAAAAAGGCAATTAACATCATTTTCAAAAACACAAACACCCTTTGATTTTACATTAGGCTTTGTTTCTGATATTTGCATTATACTATTGTTGTAATCTTCTGGGAATTTTTGTTCTCTAATAACTGTGTTTTTAACTATATCGCATTCAAATTCATCCCTTAATTGATATCCAAGTATTTTTCCCTTTCTACTTACAACATAAACATTGCAGTTCATAACCTCACTTAAAGTTTTGCAAATATCCCCAAATACTACTGGCTCAGTTGCTGATTTTTGTAAAATTTTATTTAACATTCTTGTCTTCTCTAGTAAGCTGTACATAATCATTCTCCTTTCTAAATTATATAATTTTTTTCTGAAGTATCTTTAACCAATTCTGTGGTTCTCTGCTTTACATATTCTCTATTAACAGTTATAACTTTTTCTTCTAAATCTGGTGCTTCGAAAGAAACATCTAAAAGAACTTTTTCTATAATAGTATGAAGTCTTCTTGCACCTATATTTTCACTTGTCATATTCATTTTATATGAAACTTCAGCAATTTCCTCTATACCATCTTCAGTAAATATCAACTCTATTCCTTCAACCTTAAGTAACTCTTTATACTGTTTAATTAAAGCATTTTTTGGTTCCATCAATATCTTAACAAAATCCTCTTTAGTTAAATCATTTAACTTAACTCTAACTGGAAAACGCCCTTGTAGTTCAGGTATTAAATCTGACACCTTTGAAACATGGAAGGCTCCTGCAGCAATAAATAATATATGATCGGTTTTTACTGGACCATACTTTGTATTAACAGTACTTCCCTCTACAATAGGTAATATATCTCTTTGAACACCTTCCCTCGAAACATCAGGACCACTCTTATTATTTTTGCCAGCTATTTTATCTATTTCATCAATAAACACAATTCCATCTTCTTCTGCTCTTTTTACTGCTATTTTATTTATTTCATCTAAATCCAGTAATTTATTTGCTTCTTCATTTTTAAAAATATTAAGTGCATCCTTTACCTTTACTTTTTTAGATTTTTTCTTTTTTGGAAGAATCCCACCTAATAAATCTTCAAAATTTATGTTTAAATCACTTATATTGCCACCAGCTATAACCTCAAATGGAAGTGTTGAACTATCCTCTATTTCTATTTCTATTTCCACATTGTCAAGCAACCCCTGTTCAAGCTGGTGTAATATCTGCTGACGTTTTAAATTAATATCTTCTTCACTTTCATTAAGGCTTACATTTTTATTTTCATTTTGAAATCCAAAAATATAATCGAAGGGATTTTTATTTATTTTCTTATTTGGTAGAGGTGCTATTACATCAACTACCCTCATTTTTGCCATTTCAAGTGCCTTTTCTTCTACCTCTTTAATTTTTTCTTCCTTTACAAGTCTAATAGAATTTTCTACCAAATCTCTAATTATGGAATCAACATCTCTTCCAACATAGCCAACTTCAGTAAATTTAGTTGCTTCTACCTTTACAAATGGTGCATTAACTAATTTTGCTAACCTTCTTGCTATTTCTGTTTTACCTACTCCAGTTGGCCCAATCATCAAAATATTTTTTGGAATTATATCTTCTTTTATATCATCGGATGCCAATCTTCTCCTATATCTATTTCTTAAAGCAACTGCCACCATCTTTTTTGCTTCATTTTGACCTATTATATATTTATCAAGTTCTTGAACTATCTTTTTCGGAGTTAGTTGTTCCATTTATATCCCCCCAATTTAAAGCTCCAATACATTAATGTTTCTGTTTGTATAAACGCATATCTCAGATGCAATTTCTAATGATTTAAATGCTATTTCCTTTGGGGTGAGTGTTGTATTTTGCTTTAAGGCTCTTGCTGCTGCTAATGCATACATACCTCCTGAACCTATTGCAGCAATACCATCATCAGGTTCTATAACCTCTCCACCACCAGATATAATTAGTAGAGTTTCCCTATCTGCTGCAATCATAAGTGCTTCAAGCTTTCTAAGTGCCTTATCACTTCTCCAAAAACCTGCTAGTTCTACAGCGGCCTTTCTTAAATTTCCATTATATTCTGTTAGTTTATCTTCAAATTTTTCAGCAAGTGTAAAGGCATCCGCCACTGAGCCTGCAAAACCAATCAAAACTTTGTTATTATATATTTTACGTATTTTATTTGCAGATGATTTTATAATAGTATTTTCTCCAAAAGTTACTTGTCCATCACCTGCAATTGCTACCATATTATTATTCTTTACAGCAACTATTGTCGTTGCCTTAAACATACTAATAACCCCCAGTACCATTTATAAAATCATTTTTTAAAATTTTTAGAATTGTTTATTTCCCATCAGCAATATAACTATAACATAATGCAAACGATTATGCAACATATTTTTTATTATTTTCGACAAATTTTTTAATTTTTACAATAAGATTTGTGCAATTTTTCTGATTTTATTATTTGCAGTTTTTATTTATACATACAAGCTTTTTTTCTCCCTTAACATTCTTTTCATAAAGTGTTTCTCCGCATTTTGGACATTTTTCGTTTGTAGGTTTATCCCAACTTACGAAGTTACATTTTGGATAATTGCTACATCCATAAAATGTCTTTCCTTTTTTGCTCCTTCTTACAACAACCTTAGCTCCACATAATGGACAATTAACATCAAGCTCATCTAAAATAGGTTTAGTATTTTTACATTCAGGATAACCTGGACAGGCAAGAAATTTACCATACTTACTCTTTTTTATTACCATATTTCTTCCACATTTATCACATTTAATATCTGTAACTTCAACCTTTTCTTCTATTGAAACCTTTTCAATTGTATTCTCAGCTAACTCAATTTGTTTTTTTAATGGTTTAAAGAAGGAATCCACAACTTCAACCCAATTCTCCTGTCCTTCCTCTATCTCATCAAGTTTCTTCTCCATTTCCGCAGTAAATTCAACATCAACTATATCCTTAAAATTTTCGTTTAAAAGTTCTGTTACTATTACACCTAATTCTGTAGGTATAAAATATTTCTTTTCCTTTTCAACATATCCACGCTCTAATATAGTACTAATAATAGGTGCATATGTACTTGGTCTTCCAATTCCTTTTTCCTCAAGAACCTTTACTAATGTAGCTTCAGTATATCTTGCTGGTGGTTGAGTAAAGTGTTGTTTGCTATCTAAATTAATTAACGATAATACGTCATTAATATTTATTTCTGGTAACTTTGCTTCTTTTTCATCTTCATCCTGTTGGTATACGGACAGGTATCCATTAAATTTTAAAATACTTCCTGTAGCTTTAAATTGATAATCACCTGCTGTAATATCAACAGATGTAGTATCATAAACAGCTTCAGACATTTGGCTTGCTATAAATCTATTCCAAATTAGATTATATAATTTGTATTGATCATTTGTTAAAGAATCCTTTATGTTATCAGGATGTCTATTAACTGAAGTAGGTCTTATTGCTTCATGGGCATCTTGAACATTTCCTTTTGTTTTATAATTTTTAGTTGTATTTGATGTATATTCCTTACCGAAATTATTAAGTATATACTCCTTTGCCTCCCTTTGTGCTTCTTCTGATACTCTTACTGAATCTGTTCTCATATAAGTTATTAAACCTACAGTTCCTTCACCTTTTATATCTATACCTTCATATAGCTGTTGAGCTATAGACATAGTCTTTTTAGTTGTAAAATTCAATTTTTTAAAGGCCTCCTGTTGCAATGAACTTGTTGTAAAAGGTGGCATTGGACTCTTTTTCTTTTCTTGTTTCTTAACATTCACAACTTTAAATTCTGTATCTTTTAAATTATTTAAAATTTCATCAACCTGCTCTTTATTTTTAAGTTCTATCTTTTCATTTGCTTTTCCATAAAATTTAGCTTCAAACTGCTTGTTTTTATTCTTTAATTTTGCAGTAATAGACCAGTATTCTTCAGGTATAAAATTATTGATTTCCTGTTCACGTTCACAGATTAACTTTACCGCTACTGATTGTACTCTACCTGCAGAAAGACCCCACTTGACCTTTTTCCACAAAATAGGGCTTATTTCGTAACCTACTAATCTATCTAAAACTCTTCTTGCCTGTTGTGCATTAACTAAATTCATATTTATTTTGCGGGGATTTTTAATAGCCTCATTTAATGCCTTCTTAGTTATTTCATGAAATTCTATTCTACACTCATCGTTAAAATTAAGGCCCAGAATGGTAGCAAGGTGCCAGGATATAGCCTCTCCTTCCCTATCTGGGTCTGTTGCAAGATAAACCTTTTGACATTTTTTTGCTTCCTTTTTTAACTCGTCAATAAGTTTGCCCTTACCTCTAATTGTTATATACTTAGGTTCATAGTTATTATCTATATCAACACCTAATTGACTCTTAGGTAAATCTCTTACATGTCCCATTGAAGCAGCAATCTTATATCCTTTTCCCAAAAATTTTCCTATTGTTTTTGCCTTAGCAGGTGACTCAACTATTACAAGAGATTGAGCCATTCTAACACCTCCAGTAACTATTTAGCAATAACTGTATTATAACAGAAAATTTTATAAAATCAAGATTTTATGATAACATAATTTCCACCATAAACCCTTTTAATTATTCCTTTACATTCAAGAATAGTTAATTTTGACAACAAAAAACTTGTCTCATATTTACATTTTAATTTTATTTGTTCAAAGGTTAAATTTCCTTCATTAATATAATTTATGATATTTTTTTCATACTCATCTAATTCTATATTATATTTCTTGGCGTTATTTCTTATACCAAATTCTTCGAGTATATCATCAGTCGTATCAACTAATTTTGCACCTTCCTTTATAAGCTTATTGCACCCCTTACTCTGTTCTTTATATATATCACCTGGAACTGCAAAAACGTCTCTACCTTGTTCTAATGCATAATTTACTGTTATCATTGAACCGCTGCTTATTCCAGCTTCAACTACTAAAACAGCATTAGATAAACCACTTATAATCCTATTTCTTTCTGGAAAATTAAAACTAAATGGTTTAACATCAGGCAAATATTCTGTAAATACACAACCATTATCAATTATTTTATTCATTAATTTTATATTTTCCTTTGGATAAATATTATTAAACCCGGAACCTAAAACAGCAATTGTAAATCCATTAGAGTCTATTGCACCATTATGTGCTTCTGTATCAATTCCCCTTGCCATTCCACTTACTATGCCTATATTATATTTTGATAGTTCTAAACTAATTTTATATGCAACTGTTTTTCCATAGTTAGTTGCCCTTCTTGAACCTACAATAGCTAAAAGCTGTTTTGGTAACATAATATTTCCTATGTAAAATAGACCTATTGGGGCATCTTCAATTGATTTCAAAAGATAAGGATATACTTCATCTGTCATAAATACAAATTTAAAATTTTTCTTATTCATCTGTTTAATTATCTCTTCAACAGGTTTTAAGTCTTTATTTTTAACTATATATTCAGCAGTGATAATATCTATACCCATATAAACTAATTCATCTAAATTTTTATTAAATATTTCTTTTGGCGTAATATTTAAATTCATTATCTCTCTCTTTATCCTTCTATTTATTTTTAACAAATAAAACCATAAATTATATTCTAAACTCATAAATTTCACCTACTTCAACAAAGTACCATCTAATTTTCTATATTGTAATGCCTCTGCAATATGATTTGATTTTATGTTTTCACTCTCATCTAAATCTGCTATTGTTCGTGATATCTTTAATATTTTTGCATAGGATCTTGTTGTCATATTAAATCTTTTATATGCATTTTCTAATAATTTTTCTGCATCACTATCTAACCTACAATATTTCTTAATATGCTTTGATTTCATATTTGAATTGTATAAAATCCCATCATTTTTAAATCTTTTTGCCTGTATTTCTCTTGCCTTTATAACCTTTTTTAATATCTCAAGTGAACTTATCTCATCCTTACTATCCTGCAATTCTTCAAATTTTACAGGTGAAAGCTCAATATGTATATCTATTCTATCTAAAATAGGGCCAGATATCTTTGATAAATAATTTTTTATCTGTAATTCAGTACATTTACACTCTTTAATTTCCGAACCATAATAACCACAAGGGCAAGGATTCATAGCTGCAACAAGCATAAATTTTGCTGGAAAAGTATATTTTGCTTTTACTCTTGAAACTGTAACAATTCCATCCTCAAGAGGTTGTCTTAAAGCCTCGAGAGCATCTCTCTTAAACTCAGTAAATTCATCTAAAAATAGAACTCCATTGTGGGCTAAAGAAACTTCACCTGGAATAGGAACTGTACCTCCTCCTATTAAAGAATTGGTAGACACATTTACATGAGGATTTCTAAAAGGTGGATAAAATATCATACTTTCATCCTTTAAAGCTCCAACAATACTATATACCTTTGATACTTCTAAACTTTCTTCATATGTAAGATATGGTAAAACAGTTGGTATCCTTTGAGCTATCATTGTTTTTCCTGATCCAGGCGGACCGTACATTAATATATTGTGAAAACCTGATGCTGCTATTTCAACAGCTCTTTTAGCAAAACTGTGTCCCTTTACTTCATTAAAATCAATTCCATACTTTACATTTGTAATATCATACTTTATTGTCAATACCTTATCTAATTGTATTTCTCCATTTAAATAATCAATAACTTCACGTAGACTATTTACAGGATATATGTCTATTCCATCTATCATTTTAACTTCATTTATATTATCTATTGGAATAAATACCCTTTTAAATCCCTTTGACCTTGCTTCTATTATCATAGGAAGAAGTCCCCTTACTCTACGAATATCCCCATTTAATGCAAGTTCACCTACAAAAATATCCTTTTCTATATTACCGCGTATATATCCACAGGCCTTTAAAATTGAAATTGCAATAGGTAAATCGAGATGATTACCTTCCTTTTTTATTGAAGCTGGTGCAAAATTAACCAAAACTTTACCCTTTGGAAATTCAAGATTTGAATTTTTAATTGCACTCCTAACTCTTTCTTTGGACTCTTTTATGACTGCATCTGGTAGCCCCACCATATTGAAGGCTGGAAGTCCATTTTGAATATCAACCTCTATATCTAAGATATATCCATCTAAACCCATTAAAAAAATAGAATTAACTCTACTTATCATTAAAATCCTCCCCTTATACAATACAATTTATTGTAAATTATATCCTCCTTTTAAATAGTTTAATCATATTAACGACAACAAAAAAACCGTGAATAATATAATTCACGGTTACTAAAAAGCATCTTTTATTATATTAATTTGTTTTATTGTTCTCCTATCCTTATCTAAATAAACCTCAACAACATCAAATCTTATATTATAACCCCTATGTCTATTTTCATTTAGATATCCCAATGCAACCTTTTTTATCTTGTCAATTTTTTTATAATTAACTGCTTCACAAGGTAGTCCATATTTTACAGAGCTTCGAGTTTTAACCTCTATAAAAGAAATGCAATCCTTTTCAATAGCAACTATATCTATTTCTCCAAACTTATTTTTATAGTTTGTTTCAACTACCCTATAGCCATTTTTAATTAAAAAATACTTAGCAGCCTCTTCCCCTAAATTACCCAATACCCTATTGTTCATATAATCACCCTAAACCATATTCTTTATAAAACTTCTTCTGTGTATTTCACATGGCCCATACTTCTTAATTGCCTCAATATGTTCCTTTGTACCATATCCTTTGTTTTTTTCAAAGGAATAAACGGGATATTTTAAAGCAATTTCATCCATAAATTCATCTCTTTCCACCTTTGCAATAATAGATGCAGCACCTATAGATACTGATAAATCATCTCCCTTTATTAAAGAATCTGAATCAATTCCCAAATCAATCTTTACAGCATCTATTAATATAAAGTCTGGCTTAACACTAAGTCCCTCTATTGCTCTTTTCATTGCAAGCTTAGTGGCATTCAATATATTTAGTTCATCTATCTCCTTTTCTGTTGCAAAGGCTATCGAATATGATATAGAACTCTCCTTTATTTTTTCAGATATTTCTTTTCTTTTTATATCTGATAATTTTTTCGAATCCCTTATCTCATATATTGGACTATTCAAATCTAAAATAACAGCTGCTGCATATACAGGACCAGCAAGAGGACCTCTACCTACTTCATCAACACCCGCAATAAACCTATAACCTCTATTCAATAAATCCTTTTCATAGGTCAATCTTTTCTGATACTCATCTATTAATTTTTGATGTTTTTTAAATTTATTCTCATATTTTTTAAAAAGATTAACTATAGACTTTTTCTCTTCATCAAAGTAGGATGCCTTTAAATTTAAAAACTCTTCATAGGATGAATTTTTTATTAAATCCTCTAACTCCTTAATCTTCATTTTGCACCTCTTCTTCATATGTTGGAGATTCCAATGTAATTTTTCCTAATTTACCAGACCTATAATCCTCAAAAAGAATAGTTGCAGCACGTAATGTATCTATTTCACCACCCGATACAATACAACCCCTCTTTTTACCTATTTCCTTTAATATCTCTATAGCTGTTTTATCCATATCAACTTTGTATCTCTCTTGTATACACTTTGGAAACTTATCCTTCATCTCATCAATAAATTTCAATGACAATTCTTCTATATCGATGATTTCTTCCTTAATAGATTTGGTATAGGCTAAATGTAGTGCAACCTTCTCATCCTCAAACTTAGGCCATAATATCCCTGGAGTATCTAATAGTTCAAACTCCTTATTTACCTTAATCCATTGTTTTGATCTTGTAACCCCTGGTAAATCACCTGTTTTGGCACTTGACTTATTTGAAATTTTATTTATAAAGGAGGATTTACCTACATTTGGTATACCAACAACAAGTGCACGTATAGGTCTTCCTACAATTCCTTTAGCAGCCTTCCTTTCAAATTTATCCTTTACTGCCTCCTTCAAAACGGGATATACCCTTGATATATTTTTACCAGAAACCGAGTCAATGTCTAAAGCGTATATTCCCTTATCTTTAAAATATTTTATCCATTCTCTTGTTATCTTTTCATCAGCTAAAGTACACTTATTCAACAATACTACCTTAGGTTTATTTTTAATTAATTCATCTATATCAGGGTTTTTACTACTTACAGGTATCCTTGCATCTAAAAGTTCTATAACAACATCAATTATTTTTAAACTCTCTTCTATTTGTCTCTTAGTTTTCACCATATGCCCTGGGTACCATTGAATATTCATTTTATCCCCTCCTTTTGTAATTATATAAAAACATTCTATAAAAGTAAAATGGGACTGATATTCAGCCCCATTAGTCCATAATTTCCTTAACCTTTGTAGCAGCCTTACCTACTCTCTTTCTTAGGTAGTAAAGCTTAGCTCTTCTTACCTTACCTCTTCTTACAACTTCAATCTTGTCAATCATTGGTGAGTGAACTGGGAATGTTCTTTCAACACCTACGCCGTAAGCAATCTTTCTTACTGTGAATGTTTCTCTAAGACCACCATTTTGTCTCTTTAAAACGATTCCTTCGAAAACTTGGATTCTTTCTCTGTTTCCTTCCTTTACCTTTACGTGAACCTTTACAGTATCTCCAGGTCCAAAGTTTGGAATATCACTTCTTAATTGTTCTGCTTCAATAGCTCTAATGATATCCATGTCCTTTACCTCCCTTTTATCCTAGACGTTCATGACGTTGCAGAGGAACGCCCGTTTTTTACACAACGATAATTATAGCATACAAATCAAAATATATCAACAACATTTTTCATATTTTTGACTCTTTACTCTTCTTTTGACTTTATTATTTCATCTAACATATCCTGTTCTTCTTTGGTTAATTTCTTTTTATTTAACAAATCGGGTCTTCTCTCATATGTTATTTTTAATGATTGATATTTTCTCCACCTTCTAATTTTTTCGTGATGACCAGACAACAGTACATCTGGTACCTTCATACCTCTAAAAACTTCCGGTCTTGTATACTGAGGATATTCTAATAGACCATCATAAAAGGACTCATCCTGATAACTTTCTTCCTTAGGTAAAACTCCTGGAACTAACCTACTTATACAATCGATTATTGCCATACTTGCTATTTCTCCACCAGTTAACACAAAATCTCCTATTGAAATTTCTTCGTCTACAATACTTAAAACTCTTTCATCAATTCCCTCATAATGACCACATAAAATTACAATATGTTCCTTTTGTAAAAATCTTTTAGCATCACTTTGTTCAAACCTTTTACCCCTTGGTGACATCATTATTGTATATGGTTTTTTTCCATACCTATTTATTATATAGTCAACTGCATTAAATATAGGCTCTGCCTGCATAACCATACCTGCACCGCCACCATATGGGTAATCATCAACTTTTTTGTGCTTGTTATTAGAAAAATCCCTTATATTTATAGGGTTAATTTCAATAATACCATTTTCCTGTGCTTTTTTTAATATACTGTGGTTTAATGCTTCAAACATCTCAGGAAATAAAGTTAATACATCAAATTTCATCTTAATCCCTCTAATAAATTAATTTTCATAATAGAATTATTTAAATCAACTTGCTTAATAACATCCTTAATTGCTGGTATAAGTAGGCTATTATCATCGTTTTTTATTTCATACACATCATTGCTACCTGTACTAAAAACATCTGTTATTTTTCCTAAATACTCTCCTTCTAAAGTATAAACATCAAGACCTATTAAGTCTGCAATAAAATAAGCATCCTCTTCAAGCTTAACTGCATTTTCCCTATCTACATATAAATATACCTTCTTATATTTTTCAGCCTCTGTCATATTATTTATACCTTCTAATTTCAAAATCACAAGATTTTTAAAATATTTTACTCCCTCAACATTAACCTTTGTATATGCATCCTTATCCTTTATAAACACGAACTTTAACTTATTAAACCTTTTAACATCATCTGTTAAAGGATAAACCTTAACTTCTCCCTTCACTCCGTGCGTATTTATTATCTGACCAACCTTTAAATAATTTTTCATAATATTACCACCCTTTTATGTTAAAAAGAGTTAGGTAATCCTAACTCTTTTTATTATATTATTTCAACTATAACTCTTTTATTTTCCTTAATTGCAGCGGCCTTAACTACAGTTCTTATAGCCTTTGCAATTCTTCCTTGCTTACCTATAACTTTACCCATATCCTCTGGAGCAACCTTTAATTCTATAATAACTGATTGCTCACCAGATATTTCTTTTACCTGAACTTCATCAGGATTGTCAACAAGTGACTTGGCGATTACCTCAACCAATTCCTTCATGGTAATCCACCTCCATTATTCTATAACACCAGCTTTTTTAAATAGACGCTTAACAGTATCTGATGGTTGAGCTCCATTTGCTAACCACTTCTTTGCATTTTCTACATCAATCTTTATATCAGCTGGCTCAGCAATTGGATTGTAGTATCCTATTTCTTCAATGAATCTACCATCTCTTGGTGATCTTGAATCAGCAACAACTATTCTGTAGAAAGGAGCCTTCTTAGCACCCATTCTTCTTAATCTTATCTTTACTGCCATTATTTTCACCTCCTTACAAAGCACGTTGTCATAATTTATTTAAAGAAAGGAAATTTAAATTTCCCTTTTTTCATATTTTTTTGCATATCTCCAAATTGTTTCATCATCTTTCTTGCCTGTTCAAATCCATTTAGTAACTTATTTACTTCTTGAATTGTTGTTCCTGATCCCTTTGCTATTCTCTTCTTTCTACTTGCATTTATAATTGAAGGATTCCTTCTCTCTTCCTTGGTCATTGATTTAATAATTGCTTCTGCATGTAATAATTCCTTTTCATTTACTTCCATATCACCTAACTTTGATACATCTACACCAGGAATCATTTTAACTAAATCCTTCAATGGACCCATCTTTTTCATTTGCTGCATTTGATCAAGGAAATCTTCAAGTGTAAATTCTTGACTTAATATCTTCTTTTCAAGTTCTGCAGCCTTCTTTTCATCAATAGCCTCTTGAGCTTTTTCAATTAGGCTCAATATATCTCCCATTCCAAGGATTCTTGAGGCCATTCTGTCTGGATGAAATACTTCAAAATCATTTAGTTTTTCTCCAGTTCCTACAAACTTTATTGGTGTATTTGTAACTGCCTTTACTGATATAGCAGCTCCACCTCTTGTATCCCCATCTAACTTTGTTAGTATAACACCAGTTAGATCAAGATTACTATTAAAGTGTTCTGCTACATTTACAGCATCCTGTCCTGTCATAGCATCGACTACCAACAAAATTTCATTTGGTTTTACTTCAGATTTTATATTCTTAAGTTCCTGCATAAGCTCTTCATCTATATGAAGACGTCCTGCAGTATCTATGATAACATAGTCTCTTTCTAACTTTTTTGCATTTTCTATACCAGCTTTAGCTATATCCACCGGATTTACCTTATCACCCAAACTGAAGACTGGAATATCAATTTGGTTACCTAATATTTGTAGCTGTTTTATAGCAGCTGGTCTATATACGTCTGCTGCCACAAGAAGTGGCTTCTTATTGTGCTTTTTTAAATGTAGTGCAAGTTTTGCGGCCATTGTAGTCTTACCAGCCCCTTGAAGACCAACCAACATAATTACTGTAGGTGGATTATTAGCTGGTTTTAATTTGCTTTCTGTGCTTCCCATTAATTTAATTAATTCTTCATTAACTATTTTTATAACCTGCTGTGCTGGAGTTAAACTCTCCATTACCTCTTCTCCAACAGCCCTTTCAGAAACACTATTAATAAAATCCTTAACAACTTTATAGTTAACATCAGCTTCAAGAAGGGCTAATTTAACTTCACGCATTGCATCCTTTACGTCCTTTTCAGTTAATTTACCCTTACCCCTTAATTTTTTAAATGTTTCTTGAAGCTTAGACGTAAGCCCTTCAAAAGCCATAAGATGACCTCCTAATCAAATATCTAAAAGCTTGTTTAATATATCCAGTGATTTTTTTATGTCATCATATTCTTGATATTTACTCAAAAGATTTTTTATTTTAATAAGCTCCTGTTTTTGTTTCAAAAACCTGTCAACCAAACCTAATTCTTCTTCGTAATCTAACAGTGCCTTTTCACTTCTTTTTATTATATCATGTACTGCCTGCCTTGAAATGCCATATTCCTCAGCAATCTCAGCAAGGGACATATCCTCTTCAAAATGCCTTGACATTATATCTCGTTGTTTTTCAGTTAACAGATTTCTATAAAAATCTAACAAAAGAATAATATAACTTAATCTATCCATATCAGCACATCCCTAAATGATAATAACAAAATATATTGAATGTGTCAAGTATTTTTACTTAACATCAAAACAAAGCATCTGCAAATTCTTTTGGATCAAACTCCTGTAGATCCTCAATTCCCTCTCCTACACCTATCATTGAAACAGGAATATTTAGCTCATTGGCAATTGATATTACAACTCCACCCTTTGCTGTTCCATCTAATTTGGTTAAAATTAGTCCATTAACATTTGCCACATTCATAAACTCCTTTGCTTGATTTAATGCATTTTGGCCTGTTGTAGCATCAAGCACAAGGAAGGTTTTTTTGTAGGCATTTTCGTATTCTCTTTCTACTATCCTATTTATTTTTCTAAGCTCCTCCATTAAATTCTTCTTATTATGAAGTCTACCAGCAGTATCACAAATTAATATATCTACTCCTCTCGCCTTTGCTGCTTGAATGGCATCAAAGACAACTGCTGCTGGATCAGCACCCTCTTGATGCTTTATAATATCAACTCCACTTCTTTTAGCCCACACTTCAAGTTGATCTATAGCAGCTGCTCTAAATGTATCTGCTGCTGCAAGCATAACTTTATACCCTTTTTGTTTTAAGTAGTGTGACATTTTACCAATTGAAGTTGTTTTTCCAACTCCATTTACACCAACAACTATATACACAGCAGGAGTTGATTTTGGAATAACTGAATGTTTTTCATTGTCTAAAATATCTGCAATTATTTCCTTTAAAAGTTCTTTTACCTTCGAAGGATCATCTATACGATTTTCCTTAACCTTTTTTCTCATCATCTCTATTATCTTTGTTGTAGTGCTAACACCAACATCTGATGTTATTAATATCTCCTCTAATTCTTCATATAATTCCTCATCTATTGTCTTTGTAAAGGACAATAGTGCATCTACCTTATCGTTTATTACATTTCTCGTTTTTGTAAGTCCTTGTTTTAGTTTTTCAAACCAAGACATATTATTTTCCTCCCTCTAACTTTAATGAGACAACCTTTGATACTCCCTTTTCCTCCATTGTAACACCATAAAGAGTATCTGCCGCTGCCATTGAACCCTTTCTATGAGTTATTATAATAAATTGTGTCCTTGTTGAATAGTCCTTTAAGAAATCAGCAAATCTATTTACATTGGCATCATCTAATGCCGCTTCTATTTCGTCAAGAACACAAAATGGCGTCGGCTTCATCTTTAATATTGCAAAAATAAGTGCTATCGCAGCAAGACCCCTTTCTCCACCAGATAGTAGTGATAATGTTTGAAGTTTTTTACCTGGAGGTTGAACTATAATTTCTATTCCTGAATTTAGCACGTCCTCTCCATCAAGCCTTAAATCTGCATAACCTCCACCAAACAATTCCTTGAAGGTTAAGTTAAAGTTTTCCCTTATAATTCTAAAATTATATTTAAATTGTTCTGTCATCTTTTGAACCATTTCATTTATTACTCCAACCAAGGATTTTTCAGCATTAATCAAATCTTCCCTTTGTTGTTTTAAGAAAGAATATCTTTCAACAACTCTTTTATATTCTTCAATTGAATTTACATTTACATCTCCAAGAGATCTTATATTCGCTTTAAGCTCATTTACTCTTTTTGATATTTCCCCTACATTTTTAATTTCCTTTTTATACTTTACTGCCTGAGGAATTGATAATTCATACTCTTCCCAAAGTTTATTTGTTAAAACCTCAATCTCATTTTCAAGCTTATTTTTCATAATATCAAGTTTATGAATAGAATTTATAATTGATGCAATACTCTCTTCTATTTCTACAATATCCTTTTCTTTGCTCTGTATTATATCTGTAAATTCTCTCTTCTTTCCCTCAAATAAATAATATTCTTCCTTAACTTTTATAATATCTTCTGCATACTTTTGTAATTCTATTAAATTTTTTCTTATATTTTCTTTAGTCTGTTCTATCTTTATATTTAAATTTTCTATTTCTAATTCATAATTTTTAATCCTATTTTCATAATTATTTTTTTCCTTTTCTAACTGCTTTCTTCTTTCACTTATTCCCTCTAAAATTTTATTTTTTTCTGCATATAATATTCTTTTATCTGTTAGTTCCTTATAAAGAACATCCTTTTTAACCTGTAAATCCTTTATATCTCTTTGAGTATTCTCAACATATTCTTGAATTGAAGCTTGTTTTTCCTCTAAAACCTTCAATTGCTGTTCTCTTTCCTCAAGCTTTTTCTTGACATTTTGTGTTTCTATTTCAATATGTTCTAATTCTACTTCAATATCCTTTATATTTTTATTTATATCTTCAATTTGTTTTTCATAAAATAGCTGTTTTCCAACTAATATCTGTATTTCCTTTTCAATTGATTTTATTTCCTGCTCTATCTCATTCTTTTTAATAAAATAATCGTTGATCTTTTCACTATTTAAAGCGATATTTTTATCATATTTTAGAGCTGTTTCCTTTAGTATCTTTATATCTGCATTTAATTCTTCAATCTCATTTTTTCTTGAAAAAATACCGTGGCTTTTAGCTACACTACCACCAGTAAAGCTTCCACCAGCATTTATAACATCTCCCTCTAATGTAACTATCCTTAGAGCATAATCTATTTCCTTTGCTATATTTTTAGCATTTTCTAAATTATCACAAATAAGTACCCTGCCTAAAATATTTCCAACTACATTTTTATACACTTCATCAAAACTTACAATCTCATTAGCAAGTCCTAAATATCCAGACATTTGTTTTATCTTTTGGTCTATGATATATGGTTTATATTTAACAGTATTTAATGGATAGAAGGTAACCCTTCCTATATTATTTTTTTTAAGAACATCTATAAGCTGTATTGCTACACTCTCATTTTTAACAACAATATTTTGAATAGCAGCACCAAGTGCAATTTCAACTGCAACTTCATACCCTTTTGGAACTTTTATAATATCTGATACTGCCCCTAAAACACCAAAATTTTCTTTATAATTAGTCAAAATGTATTTTGTAGCTTTATTAAATCCCTCTAATTCATTTTCCATAGAAACTAAAGCATTACATCTTGCCTCTTTTGACCTTATATCTGAAATAAGATTATTTTTTTCTGATTGTAATCTCTTTCCTTCCTGTTCTAAAAAGCTAATCTGTTGAAGAACTGAATTAAATAAGTCGGTTTTATTTTTCCTTTTTTCACTTAAATTATTATAATTATTATCATTTTCTTCTTTTTCCTTTTTAACTTTTTCTAACTCTTCTTCCTTTTGACTTCTTATATAATTTATTTGTTCTTTACGTCTATCAAAATTTTGTAATGTTATTTCATAGGAACTAATTTTATTTTTTTCTTGAGATATATCATTAAGAAGCTGAAGCAAATTTGATTTCTTCTCATCTATATCAGACTCTATTGTGATATATTTTTGGTTTAAACTATTATATTCCTTTTCAATTTTATCTATCTCATTCTTAATTAATTGTATCTCATCTAATACCTCATTATTATCTAATCCTAAGTTTTGTATACTTGATTCTACCTCTAAAATATATTCTTTGTTATTCTCAATTTCATTCTTTAATCTATCTATTTCATTTATAAAGTTTGCATATCTCTCATTTAATACCTTAATTTCACCCTGCTTATTTTCTTGATTCTTTTCAAGCTCCAATCTTTCTGTTGAAACTCTTTCTAATTCCTTTTCTATTTCAATAAGGTTTTGCTTTAAAGAAACTACTTCTTCCTTTAAAATTTGCTTTCTTTTTTCTTCCTGTTCCTTGGTTTGGTTTATTTCATCCGAATCTACTGTAAGTTTTTTATATTTTTCTCTTGCCTCATTATAATTGTTTAATATTAAGTTTATTTCTAATTCCTTCAATTCTTCTTTAAATGATAAATATTTTTTAGCAACCTCGGATTGTTCCCTTAATGGTTCAATCTGTGATTCTAATTCCGAAATGATATCATCAATTCTTAATAGATTTTGTCTTGTATTTTCAAGCTTTCTTTCTGCCTCTAACTTTCTTGTCTTGTATTTTACTATACCTGCAGCTTCTTCAAATAAATTTCTTCTATCTTCTGAACGCGTACTTAAAATTTCATCTACTCTTCCTTGTCCGATTAAAGAATATCCATCCTTACCTATCCCTGTATCCATAAAAATCTCTTGAATATCCCTTAATCTACAGGGTGTATTATTAATTAAATATTCACTTTCCCCAGAACGGTAAAGTCTTCTTGTAACAGTTATTTCTGTATATTCAATTGGAACAATTCCATCAGAATTATCGATTGTTAAAGAAACCTCTGCACAGCCCAATGGTTTTCTTGTCTCTGTTCCTGCAAAAATAACATCCTCCATCTTTGCTCCTCTTAAAGTTTTAGCACTCTGTTCCCCTAAAACCCATCTTATAGCATCAGATATATTACTTTTACCACTACCATTTGGACCTACTATTGCAGTAATTCCTCCATTAAAATCAAGTTCAATTTTATCTGCAAATGACTTAAAACCCTTAACTTCAATTCGTTTTAAATACAATCTAAACACCCTCTCTAATTGTAAAAAAATAAAAATGCATTTATGTTCTGGTGTCCCATAAAAAATCTAACATATTTATTTTAATTATATAATTAAACAGGTGTCAAGCTAAGTTGAAAACAAAGTGCCATAAATAAGTAAAAGAATTAAACACTTCTACTATTTATGGCACTTGCTTATAATCATTATATTAATTTTAATTATCTTGGTTCCACAATAAATTTGATTGCTGTTCTTTCTTCCCCATCTATTTCAACTTCTGAAAATGCTGGGATAACAACCAAGTCAATGCCATTTGGTGCTACAAAACCTCTTGTTATTGCAATAGCCTTTATTGCTTGATTTACTGCACCTGCACCTATAGCTTGTATTTCTGCTGATGCTCTTTCTCTTAAAGTTGCAGCTAAAGCTCCTGCTACAGCTTTTGGTTGTGATTGAGCTGATACCTTTAATACTTCCATATATAACTCCTCCTTCATATAGACTATAATTATCACTCTCCTATTATATATTCTATATAAAGGAGTTTTTTCCTTCTTTATATAATCGAGTTAATATAATCAAATAACGACATTTTATAACATTTTTCTTCGTTTCTTAAGCATATTTCAAATAGATCTAAATCAGTAGATTGGTGTACCTTGACCTTTTTGTCGGAAATTTGTTGTAGAATGTCGTTAAAAAATCTTTTCTTATCTGAATATATTTTTGATAGCGTTTTCTGATTAACAATCAAGTCTATTGATTTTGATTCTTTGAAATACATATTAATATAATATAAAATCATATCATTTAATAAACTTGATTCAACAAGCTCTCTAAAGGCTGGATGAAAAGGACCAGCCACTACATTTTTACCAAGAGTAAAATCCTCTGAAACCTGTAGACCTATTTTCATTATATAAATATTGTTTTTATAAAATAGTTTGTAAAGTTCCTTACATATATATACGGCATCCATTAATTCTAAAGGTTTGTATATACCTTTTTTATATAATACCTCTAAATAGGTATCCTTAACTACAAGCGTTGGATAAATTCTAACAAAATCAGGTTTTAATTCAATAAATTTTTTTGCAGTATATATATCCTTTTCAAAGGAATCTCCATAAAGCCCCACCATCATTTGGAGACCTAATTTAAAGCCATATTCTTTTATTAATTTTGAGGCATTAACAACATCTTCACTACTATGCCCTCTACACTGTTTCATTAATACATCATCATCCATTGATTGTGCACCAAGCTCTATATTCTTCACACCATATTTTTTAAGATAGTCAAGTATTTCCCTATCTATATAATCTGGTCTTGTAGATAATCTAATCTCATCAACTAATCCTTTATCTACATACTCCTTGGCTATACTTAAAAATTCCTTCTGTTTTTCTATTTCTATCCCTGTAAAACTTCCTCCAAAAAAAGAAATCTCAATATGTGAATTATTTCTATCTATAGTTTTTAGATGTTCTTCAATTATCTTATAAACATCTTCAGCCTCTACATCATTGTATTGACCTGTAATTCTTTTTTGGTTACAGAAAATACAATCGTGAGGACACCCCTTATGTGGAACAAAAATTGGTATTATAAAATGCTTCATATTACTAATCAACTCCTAATGTTCTCAATGCTTCCCTTGCTGCATTTTGTTCTGCCTCTTTTTTACTCTTTCCTATTCCCTTGCCATATAAAGTATCATCAAGATAAACATTAATTTCAAATGTTTTATTATGATCAGGTCCATATTCATTTGCTACCCTATACACAATTTTTTTATTTATATCTCTTTGAACATACTCCTGTAGTTTAGATTTATAATCATTGTAGTTTATATCATTGCTGAATAGTTCAATTTTTTCCTCTAAATTCTTAATAACAAACTTCTTAGCCTTTTCATATCCCCTATCAAGATATATTGCAGCTATTACTGCTTCACAGCAATCCGCAAGGAGAGAATCCTTTTCTCTCCCTCCAGTAAGTTCTTCACCTTTTCCTATCCTTAAATATTCATTAAACTTTAATCTTCTTGCTATCTCTGCCAAAGAGGACTCACAAACAACTGCTGCTCTAATCCTTGTTAATTTACCTTCGTGCTTATTTTTAAACTTTTTAAATAGATATTCACTTACTATTAAACTTAAAACTGAATCACCTAAAAATTCCAATCTCTCGTTATGGGAATTATATCCTAAATTAAACTGATTTGCATATGAACTATGCGTTAGTGCAATATCTAATAAACCTATATTTTCAAAATCCACATCAATTATTTCTTCCAAATGCTTTAACTGTTTCTTTCTTATTTTATCCATATAAAGCCCCCTAATGGTTTTTTGTCACATTTCATAAGTTAACTTTATATTAATAAAATTAACTTATGAAATATGTTAAAAGCCCCGAATAAATCGGGACTATGTTAAAAATCTGTATTTTCCTTTATGTACTCAACAACATCTCCAACAGTTTGAATTTTTTCTGCCTCTTCATCTGGAATTTCTAAGTCAAACTCATCTTCAAGAGCCATTATTAATTCAACAACATCTAATGAATCAGCACCTAAATCATCCATAAATGATGATTCCATTGTTATATCGTCAGGATCTATTCCTAAAACTTCTGAAATTCTTTCCTTAACTCTTTCAAATATCATAAGTTCACCTCCCTTCAAACTCAACTATATAATATTACATATAATGTAAAGAGTCAACATAAATTATTATTTCTTATTTATATTATGAATAGATTATATTTCTTATTCAATATTTATCTTAAGTAACTCTTCCTTTATATCATCAAGTATTCCGCCATCATAGGCTGCTTTTGCCTGTCTTATTGCGTTTTTAAAGGCCTTTGCATTTGAGCTTCCATGGGCCTTTATAACCAGACCATCAACACCAAGCAGTATCGCCCCTCCATATTCTGTATAGTCAAATTTCCTTTTAAAATTTTTAAATACAGGTTTTAAAAGAAGTCCTCCTATCTTACTTCTTAAAGTTGACATTATTTCCTTTTTCAAAATTTCAAATATGGTACCTGCTACTCCTTCATATACCTTTAAAATCATATTTCCTGTAAATCCATCGCACACAACAACTTGAACATCGCCATTTGGTATATCTCTTCCTTCTATATTACCTACAAATCCATTTATTCTATTTTTTATAAGTTCAAAGCTTTGTTTTGTCAATTCATTACCCTTTTCTTCCTCTGAACCTATATTTGCAAGTGCTATCTTTGGAGTATTAATTCCCAAAACCTTATTTACATACACTTCTCCCATCATAGCAAATTGTAGTAAATTGTTAGGTTTACAATCTGCGTTTGCTCCAGCATCAACAATTACAAATGGGCCATTTTTACCTGGCAATACCGGAGTCAAAGCAGCTCTATCGATTCCTTTTATCCTTCCTAATAGGAATATACCTCCTGCTAAAATAGCACCTGTACTTCCAGCAGATATAAGTGCGTCAGCTTTTCCTTCCTTTAATAATTTAAAGGCAATAACTAATGATGAATCTTTTTTCCTTCTTATAGCCATAGTTGGTGATTCGTTATTCTCAATAATATCTGTAGCATTAACAATTTCAATATTTAATCCAGTAGTATCATACTTTTTTATTTCATTTTTTACTTCCTCTTCTCTACCTACTAAAATAATATCTAAATTAAATTCCTTTGCAGCTTCAACTGCACCCTTTACTATCTCCTGTGGAGCATTATCTCCACCCATTGCATCTATTACAACTCTCATTGTATCCCTCCTTACTTTGTTAATTTTTAGTATACTATTTTTTCAAATTAATTCAAGATAGTTGTAAAAATTACTAAAATTTTTATTTTAACATAGTCTAATAATAAAGCAATGAAATAATTTTATTTGGAACAAATTTTTTATATAAAAAAAGAAAGTCTACAAGAGACTTTCTTATTTCTCAACAACTACTCTATTTTTGTAGTAACCACAATTTCCACACACTCTATGTGCAAGTTTCATTTCATGGCATTGTGGGCACTCAACCATTCCTGGCATAGCTAATTTCCAAGTTTGTGCTCTTCTCATATCTCTTCTTGACTTTGAATGTCTTCTGGCTGGATTACCCATAGTTACACCTCCTTAATCTCGGTTAAAAAAATTTTTTAATTTTTCTAGTCGTGGATCAATAATTTGTGTATCACAACTACAAGTTGATTTATTTAAATTTGTGCCACAAACTGGGCACAATCCTTTACAGGATTCACTACAAAGAGTTTTTAAAGGTACATTTAGAAATATATTATCCTCTATTAATTTTGTTATATCAATTTTGTTGTCATTGATTGTATAACCTAATTCATCCTGTGACTTGTTAAACTCTTCTTCAAAATCAATATTTAAATCCTTAACCACTTCATCAAGGCACCTTGAGCAAACAGTTTTAACCTTAGCAAAAATGTTACCTTTAAAAACAATACCATCCTCATTTTTATTTAAAGTACCTTCTATATGTATAGGCCCTTCAAATGAATACTCATTGTTATTAAAATCCAATGTTTTTAGATTGAAATCTTCACTAACTATTTTACTTTCAGATTTACCTGTAAGTAAATCCTGTACATCAATCTTCATAAACTCACCTCAATCAAAGTGCCACAATTAATTATATAAGCTGTATTTTGAAAAGTCAAGGCTTAAATTATGATATGGGAAGAAAAATATGTTTATTTTTCTTCCCATAATTTTATTATAATCCTCTTACTATTTCAACAGTATCACGAGCTATCATTAATTCTTCGTTAGTTGGTATTACAAACACCTTAACCCTTGAATCTTCTGTTGAAATTTCTTGTATCTTTCCTCTTACCTTATTCTTTTCTGCATCAACTTTAATTCCAAGATATTCCATATTCTTGCATACTTCAAATCTTGTTTCTGGTGAATTTTCACCAAGTCCAGCTGTAAATACTAATACATCAAGTCCACCCATAGCAGCAGTATAAGCACCTATATATTTTTTTACTTTATAGTGGAATACATCAAGTGCTAATTGAGCTCTTTCATTTCCATCAAAAGCTGCGTTTTCAATATCTCTAAAGTCACTGCTTACACCTGAAATTCCAAGTACACCTGATTTTTTATTCATTATATTATTTACTTCTTCATAGCTTAAATTTTCTTCCTTTTGTAGGAAAGTTACTATAGCTGGGTCAATATCTCCACATCTTGTTCCCATAGCAAGACCTTCAAGTGGAGTGAATCCCATACTTGTATCAACTGATTTTCCACCATCTATTGCCGCAACGCTTGCACCATTTCCTAAGTGACAAGTAATTATCTTTAAGTCCTTAATATCCTTACCTACTTGTTCTGCTGCAACCTTTGATACATACTTGTGGGATGTTCCATGGAATCCATATCTTCTTATTCCATGCTTTTCATATAATTCATATGGTAGTGCATACATATATGCATGCTTTGGCATTGTTTGATGGAATGCAGTATCAAAAACAGCAACCATTGGAGTTTGTGGCATTAAATCCTTACATGCATTAATTCCTATAATGTTTGGTGGGTTATGTAATGGTGCAAGGTGTGTACATTCTTCAAGAACCTTCATAACATCCTCTGTAATTAGAACTGATCCTGAATATTTTTCACCACCATGAACTACTCTATGACCTACAGCTGAAATTTCATTCATATCTTTAATTACACCATAGTTTTCATCTAAAAGAGCATCAAGAACTACCTTAATAGCATCCTTATGATCCTTCATTGGCTTTTCAACAACAATTTTATCCATTCCTTCTGGTTGATGCTTAAGTTGTGAGCCTTCTATACCTATTCTTTCAACAAGGCCCTTTGCCATTACCTTTTCATTTTCCATATTAATTAATTGATACTTTAAAGATGAACTTCCACAGTTGATTACTAATACCTTCATTAGTTTATCCCCTTTCCTTATTTTATAGATTGATTCCTTGTGCTTGAACTGCTGTTATAGCAACAACATTTATTATATCTTCAATGCTGCATCCTCTTGATAAGTCATTTACAGGTGCAGCAAATCCTTGGCATATTGGTCCTATTGCTTCAGCATTAGCTAATCTTTGAACAAGCTTATATCCTATATTACCAGCTTGTAAATCAGGGAATACTAAAACATTAGCTTTACCTGCAACTGTACTATTTGGAGCCTTTAATTCAGCAACCTTTGGTACTATTGCAGCATCTAATTGTAATTCTCCATCTATCATTAAGTGTGGTGCCTTTTCCTTTGCTATTTCAGTAGCCTTAACAACCTTATCTACAAGTTCATGCTTTGCACTTCCCTTAGTTGAGAAGGATAACATAGCAATTCTTGGTTCAATTCCACATAGAACCTTTCCTGTATTTGCTGTAGCTATTGCAATTGAAGCAAGTTCCTCTGCTGTTGGATTTGGATTAACAGCACAGTCTGCAAATAACATTAATCCATCTTCACCATATTGCTTGTTTGGTATTTCCATAACAAAGCAGCTTGAAACTATTGACATACCTGGTGCTGTCTTTATTATTTGAAGAGCTGGTCTTAAAAGGTCCCCTGTTGAGTGAATAGCACCTGAAACAAGACCATCTGCATCCTTCATCTTTACCATCATTGTACCAAAGTATATTTCATCCTTAATTATCTCTCTTGCTTGTTCTATTGTTACTCCCTTACTCTTTCTTAATTCATAAAATTGTTCAGCGTATGTATCGAATTTTTCTGATAGAACTGGGTCAATTATTTCTACACCCTCTATGTTTGCTCCAACTTCCTTTGCTGTTGCTTCAATTTCTTCTCTTTTACCTATTAAAACTACCTCAGCTAGACCTTCTCTTTTAATTATTTCAGCAGCCTTTACAGTTCTTTTTTCATTTCCTTCTGGTAAAACTATTCTTTTCTTGTCTTGTCTTGCTTTTTCCCATATAGTTTGCATTATTGACATAATCATACCCCTTTCTTTTTATATTATTACGCATTGTAAAACTATTTATCAATGCGTGACAAATAATCTTTTTATAAATATAATATAGTTATCATATTATTAGGAGGTATTATTAATGAATGTTACAGGAATAATTGTAGAATACAATCCACTACATAATGGTCATATTTATCATATAAATAAAACAAAGAAAATAACAAAGTGCGATGCACTAATTGCTGTTATGAGTGGTTCTTTTGTACAGCGAGGCGAGCCTGCCTTTGTTGATAAATGGTCAAGAACAAAGATGGCCCTATATGCTGGTGTAGATTTAGTAATAGAACTTCCTGTAATATACTCAAAATCAAGTGCAGAAGGCTTTGCCTTTGGTGCTATAGCAACCTTAGACTCAACTAAAATTGTTAATAACATATGTTTTGGTAGTGAATGTGGAGATATATCTCTACTCTATAAAATTGCAGAAGTTTTAGTCTATGAACCCTATGAATATAAACAATATTTAAAAGATTACCTTAAATTAGGGATATCATTTCCTTCTGCCAGGTTAAAAAGTCTCAACAATTATATAATATATCACAATTTGTTAAATGTAAATGATATTAATGTAGAAAATATACTAAAAAACTCAAATAACATACTAGGAATCGAATATATAAAGTCAATCTTGAAATTAAACTCAAATTTAAAGCCCTTTACAATAAAAAGAATCGTAAATAAATATAATCAAGAGAACTTAACAGGAAATATATCCAGTGCAACCTCCATAAGAAAAAATATAAACAATCAAGAAGTTTTAAATTCTATGCCTGAATTCTGCTATAAAATAATTAAAGAAGAAATACAAAATAATAATGCCCCCATAAGCTTAAAAAGCTTCGAGGACATAATTTATTATTTAATAAGAACAAAATCGCCAAATGAACTTAAAAATATAATAGATGTATCAGAGGGATTAGAATTTAAATTAAAACAGGCTGCTGAAGATACCTATGATATATTTAAACTTATAGAATATGTGAAATCTAAGAGATATACACAAACAAGAATTCAACGTATACTCATAAATATACTATTAAATCATACGAATGATATACTTTATAAAGTAAATAGAAAACCTGAATACATAAGAATTTTAGGTTTTAATAATAAAGGTCGTGAACTTATCAAAATGATGAAAAAGCAATCTTCTATTCCAATAATAACAAATCCCAAAAGGGATGATTATGAAAAATTAAAGTTAGATATAGACGCATCTGACATCTATGCACTTGCACTAAAGGGCAATAAAAAACTATCTAAAGGTGATTTAAAAACAAGCCCTATCTACTGGCAGCTATAAAATCTAATTCCTTTATTAACCCATCTATTTCCTTTATAGCTGCCTGTCTTCCCTTTTCTATAGTCTCCTCTGCATGTTCAAAACCAATAGGATCTACATCGTCAATATCAACCCTTATAAGCTTATCTGCCTCCTGCTTTTTAAGTTCAAATAATTCCTTCTCCATTAAATCTATGGATTCATAAAGAACGTGAAATATACTTTTGCAATTTGATGTCTTTAGATTAAATCCAACATCTACACCTATTACATAGTCAACACCATAATTTTTCAATATTTTAGCCGGGACTCTTTCTAATACACCTCCATCCACCAAAACCATATTATCCTTATAAACCGGAATAAAAACACCGGGTATAGATATACTTGCTCTAATTGCTTCATAAATTTTCCCCTCTTCGAATACAACAAGTCTTTTACTTTTTAAATCAGTAGCAACAACAAAAAATTTTTTATTTAAGTCCTTAAATTCCTTATCCTTAGTTAATAATTTCATTATTTCGCATATTCTTTCACCTTTTATAAAACCTAATCTTGGTACTGATACATCAATATAGGTCTTTTTATTAAGGTTTTTACAAAGAGATGCTGCATATTTAAAATCAAAACCACTACAATATAATGCACCAATCACTGAACCTATACTGCTTCCTGATACCGCGTCTGCTATTATTCCGTATTTTTCTAATACTTCTATTACTCCAATATGTGCAAGTCCCCTTGATGCTCCAGAACCTAATGCTAATCCTATTTTTAGATTTTTATACATATACCATCCCCGCCAATCATAAATATTAAATAAAAAAGAGTTCTGAGGTGGCTATGGAAAAAATATTTTTTATACTAATTGCACTATCATTTATATTATTATTTATAAAAAAATATAATAATGCAGGATTAAAATTAATGATTTTTGTAATTTTAATTTTAATAATCTTAAACCCAAATGTATCTTTAAATTCTGCAAAGGATGGATTAAATTTATTTTTGTATACAGTCTTCCCTTCTCTTTTTCCATTTTTCATTATTAATGATTTACTTATGTCAGTTGGAATTGCAGAAAATATTGCTATTATTTTCAATAAGCCTATAAATAGAATATTTAAAACATCAGGATATGGTGCATATGCCTTTATAATTAGCATTTTTTCAGGCTATCCTGCAGGCGCAAAGGTAGTTAAAGAGCTTATTGAGGCAAAAAAAATATCCCCTAAAGAAAGGGAAAGAATACTTACCTTTAGCAGCACATCAGGCCCTTTGTTTATAATAGGTGCCGTAGGTGCTGGTATGTTAAAGAGTAATCTATTAGGATATATTTTATATGCATCTCATATAATAGCTTCTGTATTGAACGGCATTATATGTAATCTGTTCTCTAAAAGAGAAAAAAAGGATTATATATATGAACATAAAAATACTATTTTAAATTTAAACAATTCAATCAAAAACTCCCTAATAACTATGGGATTTATATCTGGATATATTATATTTTTTTCAGTAATAATTAACCTGTTGGATACAATTAGTTTTTTTAATATAATATCTGTTATATTATCAAAATTATTTAATGTTAATAGTTTTAGCCTTTCGATTTTCATTAAATCACTTTTTGAAATATCTAACGGCTGTAAACTTATAGTTTCATCAAGTATTTCTAATAAACTGTTGGTAATCAGCTTTATTTTATCCTTTAGTGGAATTTCAATACTTTATCAAGTAAAGGGCGTTCTTTATGGTTGTAATGTTAGTTTTAAAAAATATATACTGTCAAAAATTAATCACGGCATATTATCTTCAATAGTTTGCTATTTTATATGTAAAATAACAAATATTAATACAATTAAATTTAATTACCAAATTAATATAAATCATTTGTTTGTATATTCAGCTATTTCATTATTAATTCTCATTTTAATTTTAAATACTTTTTACTATTTATGTAATAAAAAAACTACCGACTGACTGTAAATTTTTCCTTTATATCATCTATAATTTCATCTGGAACTAATCCCTTTAAGCATCCACCATACATTGCTACCTGTTTAACTGAGGATGAGCTTAAATAGGAATATTGGCTGCTTGTCATCATAAACAATGTTTCAATGTTTTCATCTAATTTATTATTCATAAGAGCCATTTGAAACTCGTATTCAAAATCAGAAACAGCACGAAGACCTTTTATTATTATTTTTGATTCCTTTTTTCTCATAAAATCTATTAGTAGACCTTTGAAACTTTCGACTTCCACATTTTCTAAATCTTTTGTAACTCTCTTTATTAATTCAACCCTCTCATTTACATTAAACAGAGGGTTTTTTTTCTCTGGATTTTCTAATACCGCAACTATTACCCTATCAAAAATTTTAGATGCCCTTTGTATTATATCAAGATGACCATTTGTGATAGGATCAAAGCTGCCTGGATATACAACTACCTTTGACATTTTATTCCTCCTTACTCCAAAAGGCTATCGCAGTTCGTCCGTATTTTTCTACCCTTACTTTTTTAATATTGCCAATTATATCTGGTAGGACATCATTTACATCCTGTTCAGATACAATAACACCATTATCATCTAATAAACCCTTTTCGTAAATGGACTTAATAGACTTTTCTACTAATCCCTTACCATATGGGGGATCTAAGAATATCAAATCAAATTTCTCCCCACGTTTTGCTAATATCTCTACTGCCGAAAAAGCATCCTGTTTATAATATTCACAATAGTCCTCAAACTTAAGATTTTTTATATTATCAACTAAGTAATTATAGGCTTCTTTGTTTTGTTCAATAAAAATGCACTTTTTAGCCCCTCTACTTATTGCCTCTAAGCCTAAATTTCCACTACCTGCAAACAAATCAAGTACATTTTCATAGCTATAATGATAATCTAATATATTAAACATTGATTCCTTTACTCTATCTGATGTAGGCCTTGTATTTAATCCCTCTGGTGCTTTAATAATCCTTCCTCTTGCAGTGCCTGTTATTATCCTCATATAATGCCCTCCTTATATAAGCCTTTAAATATTTTAACACATATTGCAAAAAAGTAAAATAAGAACCATTGAGGCAATAAAAAAGAACCCCGAAGGGTTCTTTTTTATTAATAGTTTCCTTGTGAATGCATTGCATCTGCAACCTTTATAAATCCAGCAATATTTGCACCTGCTACAAGATTATATCCAAATCCATAGTCTTCTGATGCCTTAACAACATTGTTATATATATTTACCATAATTTGATGTAATTTTTGGTCTACTTCTTCAGCTGTCCAAGACATTCTCATGCTGTTTTGTGACATTTCAAGTGCTGATGTTGCAACACCACCTGCATTAGCAGCCTTTGCTGGCCCTACAACTACTCCATTTTCTAAGAAATATTGTATAGCTTCATTTGTACAAGGCATATTAGCACCTTCACAAACATACTTAACACCATTAGCAACAATTTGCTTAGCATGTTCTAAATGTATATCGTTTTGAGTTGCACAAGGCATTACTATATCAACCTTTACACCCCATGGTTTTTCTCCTGGGAAGAATTGAACTCCAAACTTATCAGCATAATCTTGCACTCTATCTCTTCCTGAATTTCTCATTTCTAATAGATAATCAATCTTTTCTCCTACAACTCCGTCTGGATCGTAGATGTATCCGTCTGGTCCTGATAGAGTAACAACCTTACCACCTAAATCAGCAACCTTCTTACAAGCACCCCATGCAACATTACCAAATCCTGAAACAGCAACTGTCTTACCTTCAAATGTTTCTCCATCGTGTTTTAACATTTCTTGACAGAAATATGTAACTCCATATCCTGTTGCTTCTGGTCTTATTAAGCTACCGCCATATGATAGTCCTTTTCCTGTTAATACACCATTTTCAAAGGCACCTCTAATTCTTCTATAATGGCCATATAAATAACCTATTTCTCTTGCACCAACTCCAATATCTCCTGCAGGAACGTCAACATCTGGTCCTATATGTCTGTATAGCTCTGTCATAAAGCTTTGACAGAATCTCATTATTTCAGCATCAGATTTTCCTCTTGGGTCAAAATCTGAACCACCTTTTCCACCGCCTATTGGTAGACCTGTTAATGAATTCTTTAATATTTGCTCAAATCCTAAGAATTTAATTACACTTAATGTTACTGATGGATGGAATCTTAATCCTCCCTTGTATGGTCCAATTGCACCATTAAATTGAACTCTAAATCCTCTATTTACATGTAGATTTCCTTGGTCATCCACCCATGGCACTTTAAACATTATTTGTCTTTCTGGTTCACAAAATCTTTCTAATAGGTTTTCTTCAATATATTCTGGGTGTTTTTCCAAAACAGGTATTAGTGAAGGAAGAACTTCTTCAACTGCTTGTAAAAATTCAGGCTCATGAGGATTTCTCTTCTTTACATTTTCAATTACATGTGCTACATAGTCAGCAGGTGACATTTTTACTTTAACCATTTAAATACCCCCTCTTGCTTTCGCAATCTTCTAATAATATTATGCATTATTTCCTTCATTTTATCAAGTCAAAAAAAATGAATTTTTCATTATTTTTTAAATTCATATTCTTTTAATTACGTTTTTCTTTATTTTTTGAATTATTTTAATTTTTGTTAATAATTTCGTTGTTACATACAAAAGAAAAGGGACCTTATTAAAAGGCCCCTTTTCTTTTGTATTGTTATTTACCTGCTAAGTTTCTTTCGTAAGCTTCTACCATCTTCTTAACCATGTAGCCACCTACTGAACCACAATCTCTTGATGTCATATTTCCCCAATATCCTGATGTTGGAACTTGAACTCCTATTTCATTTGCAACCTCATACTTAAACTGTTGTAATGCTGCCTTAGCTTCAGGTACTATTGTTCTGTTTTTCATTTTAATGCACCTCCTGTTTGTTTTTCTATTATTAATTTAACCCATTTTGAGTTTTTTACTCTGGTAATTAGAGATGACTATTAATGGAGGTGCTATTTTTGTTAATTAAACGTAGCTGTATCAATTTTTTCTTTAAATAACAAATTTATTTTATTTTTTAAAGGTATAAATTCTTCATTATCAATTATATTTTCTTCGATTATTTTTTTAGCTAAATCCTTTGTAGTTTTTAAAATCTCAATATCTTTTAAAATATCTGCTATCTTTAAATCCGGCAAACCATGTTGTCTTAAACCAAAAAGCTCCCCTGTTCCTCTTAATTCTAAATCCTTTTCTGATATAACAAATCCATCATTTGTTTTAGTCATAATGTTCAATCTCTCAATCGATTCTTTATTAGTCGCATCGGATATTAATATGCAATAGGACTTTAAATTGCCTCTTCCAACTCTTCCTCTTAATTGGTGTAACTGAGCAAGTCCAAATCTCTCGGCATTTTCTACTACCATAACAGTTGCATTAGGAACATTAACTCCTACTTCTACAACAGTAGTAGATACCAAAACCTTTACTTTACCTTCTTTATAATTTTGCATTATGAAATCTTTTTCTTCATTTGACATTTTTCCGTGCAATATTGCCGCCATATTTGTGTTTCCATTAAATATATTATTTACAAGATATTCGTATGCCTCCTCTGCAGAAATTGCTTCTATTTTTTCAGATTCCTCAACCAATGGACACACAATATATGCTTGCTTACCTTCCTCTACCTCTTTTTTTATAAAATTATATACTCTCTCCCTCATTGTGCTTCTAACAAAGTAAGTATCTATCTTCTGCCTTCCCTTTGGAAGTTCATTTATTATAGATATATCCATATCACCATATAAAAAGAGAGCAAGAGTTCTTGGTATAGGTGTTGCAGTCATAACCAAAACGTGGGGATTATGTCCCTTTGAAATAAGAGCTGACCTTTGTCTAACACCAAATCTATGCTGTTCATCTGTAACAACCAATGCCAAGTTTTTAAATTCAACATTTTCCTGTAGTAGTGCATGTGTGCCTATAATTATATCAATTTCCCCATTTAAAAGGGCTCCTAATATTTTTTCCTTTTGTTTTTTAGAGGTACTTCCTGTTATCAGTTCTATATTTAATCCAAATCTATCTAAAAGAGATTTAACAGAATGATAGTGCTGTTCTGCTAAAATTTCAGTAGGTGCCAGCATAGCCGCTTGATATCCTGCCATTGCACAATTAAACATTGCAATTGCTGCAATAACAGTTTTACCTGAACCTACGTCACCCTGAACTAATCTATTCATAGGTTTGTTCTTCTTCATATCAAGTAAAATTTCTCTAACTGTTCTTGATTGTGCATTAGTAAGTTCAAAGGGCAGAGCCTGTTTTAAATCTTTTAATTTATCCGATAATTGTATAGGATATGCAGTTAAGTCTGAGCTTATACTTTTTTTAAAATATTGTAATCCAAGTTGTAATATAAAAAGTTCTTCAAACTTTAGCCTATAAATACTTTTATCTAACATACTTTTATTCTTTGGAAAATGTATATTTTCTATAGCAGTATATATATCTAAAAGTTTATAGTCTCTTAAAAGCTTTTCAGGCAATATCTCCTGAACTACATCTTCTTTTTTATCTAAAGCATTTTTTATAATTTTTCTTAAATTCTTTTGAGTCATATATTTATTTAATGGATATAGAGGTAAAATATTTTCACCAACTTCTAAACTTTCCTGATAGTTTTTTTCATACTTAGGGTCAACTATCTGTAGTTCTGCATATCTTCTATTTATTTTTCCATAAAGTAATACTTTTTCGCCAACTTTAAATGTTTTCTTCATATAAGGTTGATTAAACCATATACCTGTAATATATCCTGTATCATCTTTAAAAACAACAGAAGTAAGTCTTTTCCCAGACTGTGTTTTTTTAGTACCATTAATTAAAGCAACTTCAACAATCAATGTTGCTATTTCCCCATCCTTTAAATCCTTAATTTTTTTTATACTTTGTCTGTCCTCATAATCTCTTGGAAAATAATAAATAGCCTCTTCAACTGTTTTAATTCCAAGCAAATTTAAATAATGTGCATTTTTTTCTCCAACACCCTTTAAGTATCTTATATCCATATTGTCACGTCCTTTTTATTTTTAAACGCCATGAACTTTTAATCCATGGCGTTTATAATAACTATTCTACAGATATTAAATAATAATAAAGTGGTTGTCCACCATAATATATAGTAACATCTAAATTCTTATACTTTTCTTCTAATTTACCTTGTAAAACCTCTGCCTCTTCTTCAGTTATTCCATTACCGTAGAACACTGTTATCAATTGGCTATTCTCATCTACCAATGTATCTATTAACTTTAATGTAATTTCTTCAAGGTCTTCAGAAGCTTCTATTAATTTGCCATTGGCAATTGCAATCTTATTACCCTCTTTAACTTCTACATCATTAAATACGGTATCTCTAACAGCAAATGTTACTTGACCTGTTTTTACAGTTTTTATAACTTCACACAATGCTTCAAAGTTTTCATCTGGACTTGCATCATAGTCAAAGGATACAAGTGCAGTAACTCCTTGAGGTATGCTCTTAGTTGGTACAACATAAACATTTTTGTTTGATAGATCTCTTGCCTGCTCAGCAGCTAATATTATATTACTATTGTTAGGTAAAACAAAAATGTTTTTAGCATTAATACTATTAATTGCTGATAAAATATCCTGTGTACTTGGATTCATTGTTTGGCCGCCTTCAATTACAAAATCAGCTCCTAAATCCTTAAATATGTTTGTTATCCCATCCCCCATTGCAACAGTTACAATTCCATATTCCTTCTCTTCCTGCTTAGCTTCACTTTTTACTTCTATCTTTTCTTCTTCATCCACAATATGTCTATGTTGTTCCTTCATATTATCTATTTTTATCTTCATAAGTTCTCCAACTTTTAATGCCTCTTCAAGAACAATTCCAGGATTATTAGTATGGATGTGTACCTTTATTAATTCTTCTGTACCAACTACAACCATTGAATCTCCAAGATGCTCTATCTTATTCTTAAATTTATCAGGGTCTGCTCCTTTAGTTTTTATAAAGAATTCTGTACAATAGGCAAACTTAATATCCTCTGTATTAAATACATCTTGAACAATAACTTTTTCTTCTTTCTTTGTTTCAAAGTCCTTTTTAATCTCTTCAACTTTACCCTCTATTATGTATTTTAACATTCCTTTATAAATTACTAAAAGTCCCATACCACCTGCATCAACAACATTTGCCTGTTTTAATACAGGTAGTATTTCTGGAGTTTTATTTAAAGATTGCTCTGCTGCCTTACAAACTTGAGTTAAAAATTCTTCAAAGTCTGACGTATGCTTTGCAATTTCAATTGCTTTATCTGCTGATTCTCTTGATACTGTTAATATGGTACCTTCAGTTGGTTTCATAACTGCCTTATAGGCAGTTGCTACTCCCTCCTTTAAAGCAAGTGCAAAATCCTTAGTAGATACTTTTTCTTTATCCTTTAAAAATTTAGCAAATCCCCTTATAAGCTGTGACAAAATAACACCGGAGTTACCTCTTGCCCCCATTAATGTTCCCATAGAAGCTGCATCAACAACTGCCTTTATATTCTCATTTGTAACCTTATTAAGTTCTGTTACTGCTGACATCATAGTAGCTGACATATTAGTTCCAGTATCACCATCTGGAACAGGGAAAACGTTAAGTGCATTAACCATTTCTTTGTTTCTTTCAAGCTCATATGCACCATTTATAATCATATTTTTTAAGCTATGTCCATCAATAACATTAATCTTCAAAGTCAGTACCTCCTAACATTACACTCTTATTCCTTGAATATTTACAGTGATCTTTTTTACATCTATTCCTGTTAAAGCTTCAATTGTATACTTAACCTTTTGCATTATGTTATCAGCAATTACTGATATCTTTGTTCCATATTCAACTATGATGTAAAGATTAACTATAATTCCATCGTCTTCAGATATTATTTTAACACCTTTACTTAGATTTTCTCTTTTTAGTAATTCCCAAAATCCATCACTTGCTCTCTTTGATGCCATTCCAACAACTCCATAACACTCCATTGTAGCTGCGCCAGCTATGTTTGCTAAAACTTCATCAGAGTATTCTATAAAACCAAATTCATTATTTACTTTAACAGCCATTTTTAAACCTCCCAAAACTTCTTATTCTATTTATTAATTGTATATTAAATACATTTTTTATTCAAGATATATAATATAAAAAATAATCAACTGTAAAGTAAAAACACTTTACAAATCAAAAAAATAAATATATAATGTAATAGGATGATTACTCCGGTTGCAATTATTTTTTATATCTGATAAAATATTTACAGTCAAAGCAAGCGACTTCATAAAGGAGGTGTAATACAATGTCAAGAAGATGCGAAATATGCAATAAAGGACTAGTATTTGGTGTACAATACAGCCACTCACACCGTAAATCAAACAGAACTTGGGCTCCAAACATAAAGAGAGTTAAAGCTGTTGTAGATGGTCAAACTAAGCGTATATATGTTTGTACAAGATGCCTACGTTCAGGAAAAGTACAACGTGCTCTATAAAAAATGTGCTTATTTAAGCACATTTTTTATTTTAACAAATTTTATTTATACCATATATTATAATACAAACACCTACTACTAAAACCCAAACCCACCAGGGTGCAATTATTGCTAAAATTAACCCTAAACCAAAAAATATAAGTAACAGGCCAATATAATATCTATCACACCACAACTTTTTTATTTTTTTAATTGTACTCATTCAGATCCTCCTAAAAATTATTATTGTAATATTTTATTCCAAAATAAATGAATATAAAACCTATTGCCGTCATCCAAATCCAAAGTGGCAGAAAAATCAATATTAATACTATACCTATTCCAATTAAAAAATATGAAATCAATCTTTTAAATTTATAATTCATATAAAAAACCCCATAATAGCTGCTTTATATTATTATATGCATCTACTATGGGATTTTTATATTTAAATTGAGACTATTTTTATAAAATAATTATATTAACTTTTGTTTTACAACTATAAGTATGCCTTCCTTTACCTTGATGGAGCAACTTTTTTCAATAAATTCATTTGAAACTCCTATTGATTGTCCCAGTCGAATATTGCCATCAACCAATTTATATTTTAAACCCTTTGTGGTTATACCCTTAACCTCTAAAGTTAAAGGTATTAACGATAATGTATCACCTATTTCTCCTTCTATCTGTAAATAATCATTACAAATATAAATATATGCTGAATCTGTTGCTATATACGCATCTACACCTTTACTTTTTATTTTGTATAATAAGCTTATGTTTATTAGACTATGGTCTATTCTTGAACCAATCCCGCTAATTATGCATATACTGTCTGCACCAGAGTCTATTGCATAATCAACACAAAGCTCAGTATCACTAAAATCCTTTTCCCTTGGATAGGAAACTATTTTAATTCCATTTTCTAAAAAATATTCATATACATTCTTATCAATAGAGTCTAAATCACCAATTATTATATCTGGCTTAATACCTATCTCCATAGCATAAATTGCCCCACCATCTGAGCATATAATTAAATCTGCATCCTTAAATTCTCTTTTTAATACCTCTTTAGAATTGTAACCGTGTGCTATAACAAGAGCCTTCATTTTTTCACCACTTTTTAAATTCACTTGTTGTTTTTTTAATGTCATCTGATTCAAATATTGCAGATCCAGCTACTAATACATTAGCTCCAGCCTCAACAACCTCTCTAAAATTATCAAGTTTAATTCCTCCATCTACCTCAATATCTATATTAAGTCCTCTTGAGTGTATAGTGGTTTTTAGCTTTTTAATCTTTTCCACCATATTAGGAATAAATTTTTGTCCTCCAAATCCTGGATTAACAGTCATAATCAATACCATATCAATATACTCTAATGAATAATCTAAAACATTAAGGGGAGTTGCGGGATTTAAAGCTACCCCAACTTTTTTGCCAAAGCTTTTTATATTTTGTATTGTTCTATTTAGATGTCTACAAGCCTCAGCGTGAACAGTTATTATATCTGCACCAGCCTTTGCAAAATCTTCAATATAATAATCAGGGTTTTCTATCATCAAATGAACATCAAATACTAAATTACTATTCTTTCTAATTGCCTTAACAACCGGTGCACCTATTGTAATATTAGGAACAAAATGACCATCCATTACATCAATATGAAGGTAATCTGCTCCTGCCTCCTCTACCTTTTTTATCTCTTCATAAAGCCTACTAAAATCTGCTGACAGAATTGATGGTGCAATCTTTATCATCATTAGTACCTCCTATTTTGTTGTAACTCAGTTAAGAACTTTATATAGTTATCGTATCTATCCTTTGATATTACACCTTCTTCAACCTTATTTTTAATCATACAATCTCGTTCTTTAAAATGAAGGCAAGATGTAAATCTACATTCTGAACTATATTCATTAAATTCTCTAAAATAGTTTTGAAGCTCTTCAATTTCAATAAAGGATAAATCTATTAATGAAAAACCTGGAGTGTCTACTAAATATGTGTTGTCATCTATGTCAATTAATTCTGCATGCCTTGTAGTATGTTTGCCTCTACTTACCTTTTTACTTATTTCTCCTGTCTGCATAACTACCTTGTTTTGAACTTTATTAAATATTGTAGATTTACCAACACCTGAAGGACCTGCAAACACTGTTGTTTTATTTTTTAAAATCTTTTTTATTTCTTCAATTCCTTCTCCTGTTTTACCATTTGTTTTAATAACTTTATACCCTATACTGCTGTATATTTTACTTAAATAATCAAATTTATTATCTACATCTAGATCGCATTTATTAAAACAAATTATAGCATCTATATTGTTATACTCTGTAAGCACTAAAACTCTATCAAGAACCTCAAGGCTGATATCTGGATCCTTTAGTGCAAAAACTAAAATTGCTTGGTCTATATTACTTACTTGTGGCCTAATTAATTCATTCTTTCTTGGCAGAATGCTATCAATTACGCCTTTTTCATCATCTATTTTCTCAACAATAACGTTGTCTCCAACTATTGGAGACAACTTATCCCTTCTAAATTTTCCTCTTGCTTTGCACTCAACTATACTGCCATCATCTAATTTTACATAATAGAATCCTGCAATGCCCCTTACTATACGGCCTTGCTGCATCGTACAACCTCCCTATTGATTGTTTCCTGTGTTATTTTGTCCTTCTTGAGTTTGTTCAAGTTCTTTTTTATTAATAACAACATTTATCATAGTTCCTTCTTTGACAGTAACGCCTGCTGCCACATCTTGAGAGATTATAACATCCTCAATATATTTTGAATCATATCCATAGGTTATATTCCCTAAAACTAAGTTTGCTGCTTGAAGCTGTGCCTTTGCCTCTTCAATACTTCTGCCCAATAAGATTGGAACCTTTGTAAACTTTTCTTCCTTACCATCGCTTATTACTATATTTACTTCTGCACCCTCTATTATTTCAGTATTAGGCTTTGGGTCCTGATCCATTATTCTATTCTTTTCAACTTCATCGCTATATTTTCTTTCTATGCTTCCTCTTTTTAAACCATTATTTTTTAACAATATTTCTGCCTCAAGAAGATCAAGTCCCTTTAAATCTGGTACAATTACTTTTTTCTGTCCAGCACTTAGTTTAACTCTTATTGTCGAACCTTCCTTTACCTTTATTCCATCTTCAGGATACATCTTTATAATAGTGCCTTCAGGTTTATCACTGTATTCCTTACCTTCCACTTCAAGCTTTAATTTTAAAGGTTCAAGTTTTAATTTTGCTTCTTCCTCATTCAATCCAATTATGTTTGGAACTTCAACATCCTTTACAACAAAATTTTTACTTAGTATTATATATCCTGCTGTAAATAACACAACTAAAACTGATAATGTAATAAATAGAGGTTTAATTATGCTCTTTTTCTTTTTATTCTTTAATACCTTATCCACCTCTTTTACATCAATAATTCGGGTGGACTGTGTTTCATCAAAATTATTTATTACTGCATTAGGATTTTCTTTAACTTTAATAATATCGTCCACTAACTCTTTTGCACTTTGATATCTTTTAAACATATCCTTCTGTAGAGCTTTTTTAACTATATCATTTACAGTCTTTGGAATAGAAGTATCAATTGCGATAGGTTCTGTAATATCCTCCTGAATGTGTTTTATAGCAACTGATATGGGACTTTCTGCATCAAATGGCAGTCTTCCAGTTAACATCTCATACATAACAACACCAAGTGAATATATATCTGTTCTATGATCGCTAAAACCACCCTTTGCCTGTTCTGGTGACAGATAATGCACAGAACCTAAAACCTTATTAGTATTAGTAACTGTTGCTACAGTTGAAGCCCTTGCTATTCCAAAATCCGTCACTTTAATTGTTCCCTCTTCTGTAACTACTATATTGTGTGGTTTTATATCCCTATGAACAACCCCATTTTTATGGGCATTATCTAACGCCATAGCTATCTGTAGTGTTATATCTAAAACTCTTTTATAACCTATTTTCCCATTGCTTTTTATATATTCCTTAAGAGTCTGACCTTTTATATACTCCATTACAATATAATAAATGTTATCCTGTTCACCTACATCAAAAATTGATACAATATTAGGATGAGTTAAGCTTGCTGCTGCTATAGATTCCCTCTTAAACTTCTTTACAAAATCTTCATCCTGTGTAAATTCCTGCTTTAAAATCTTAACTGCAACATATCTATTTAGGAGCTGATCTTTAGCTTTATAAACAATTGCCATTCCACCTTCACCAATCTGTTCCACAATTATATAACGTCCACCTAAGGTTGTACCTATTAAATTCATTTCCCCACCTCCTTTTGTGCAACAATAACTGAAATGTTATCTGCTCCACCACGTTCATTTGCAGTATCTATTAATGTTTTTATAGGATCCTTTTCCTTCAAAACAATCTCCTTTATCTCCTCTTCACTTATGTAATTTGTTAATCCATCAGTACATAGAAGTATTATTTCATTATCCTTTAATTCAAAATCAACTATATCAACCATAACGTACTCATCAACGCCTATTGCTCTTGTAATTAAATTCTTCTGAGGATGATTTACAGCCTCCTCCTTTGTAATAGTGCCTTTATTTATTAACTGCTGTACAAAGGAATGGTCCTCTGTAACCTTTATAATATAGTCATCTGTTATTCTATAGGCTCTTGAATCACCAACATGACCTATTATGGCCCTTTTATCAAGAAGTAAACAACAAGTAATCGTTGTTCCCATACCCCTTAAATTATCATTTTCCTTTGAAATCTTATATACAACACTGTTAGCATATACAATTGCATCTCTAACAAGTTCTAATTTATCTTCTGTTTTACTAAAATTATTAAAAATATATTCTTTTATTGTAGTTGAAGCAATTTCACTCGCAACTTCTCCTCCATTGTGTCCCCCCATTCCATCTGCTACAATCATAAGACTATAATTGGGGGATTTAAAAACAAGTACATAATCCTCATTTAACTCTCTTTTTTTACCAATATCTGTCTTGCAAAATATATACACAAAACCACCTCTTTAAATTTCTTGATACCTTCTTCTCAGCTGGCCACAAGCCGCATCAATATCAGCCCCCAATTCTCTCCTTATTGTAGTTTCTATTCCTCTACTCTCTAAAATATTCTTAAATTTAACTATTTTATCTTGATTAGACCTCTTTAAATCTCTTTCAGTTACGGCATTTATAGGTATCAAATTTACATGACACAAAAGCCCCTTTAATTTTCCCGCTAACTCTTCAGCATGTTCCCTTTCATCATTTACCCCATCTATCATCGTATATTCAAAGGTAATTCTCCTATCTGTCTTTTCAATATAATATCTGCAAGCATCTAATATTTGCTCTATAGAGTATCTATTTGCAATAGGCATAGTTTTTTTTCTTATTTCATCATTGGGTGCGTGAAGTGATATCGCAAGTGTTATTTGATAATTTAAATCTGCTAATCTTTTAATTTCTGGAACCAACCCACAAGTTGATATAGTTATATGCCTCATACCTATATGTAGCCCCTCTGGTTCCTTTAGAAGCTCTAAAAATTTTATAGTATTATCAAAATTATCAAGGGGTTCACCAACTCCCATTAATACAATATTTGATATCCTTTCATTTATATCATTTTGAACCATTATAATTTGACCTATCATCTCCCCTGATGTTAAATTCCTAATCTTACCTCCAATTGTTGAAGCACAGAATTTACACCCCATACTACATCCAACCTGAGTTGAAATACATATTGAATTACCATAATTATACCTCATTAAAACACATTCAATCAAATTACCATCCAATAATTTTAATAAATATTTTACAGTTCCATCTACTTTAGATACTTGTTTTTTAACTATTTCCATATTTTTTATGTATGCTTTTTCTGACAGCTTTATCCTTAAATTCTTAGATAAATCTGTCATACTTTCAAAATCTTCAACACCCTTATGTATCCATTTAAATACCTGTTTAGCTCTAAACTTAGGTTCGCCTATCTCTTCTATGAAATTCTGCATCTCCTTTAGACTCAAACTCCTTAACTCTATCATAATATCACCTTATTCTTTTTAGTTTTGCTATAAAAAATCCATCCATCTTATGTACGTTTGGAAATATCTTTACATATTTCTTTTGTGTTTTTAGCTCTTGTGGTAAAAATTCATTTATATCCTCTAAAACAAAATTATCATTCTCCTTTAAAAACTCCTCAATTACCCACTCATTCTCCTGTAATGTTATTGTACAAGTACTATATACAATAAATCCATCCTTTTTCACATATTTTGCTGCATTGTTTAAAATACTTTTTTGTATTAGGGTTAACTTATTTATATCCTCCCTTTTTACATTATACTTTATTTCTGGTTTTTTTCTTAAAAGTCCAAGTCCAGAGCAAGGTGCATCAACCAAAACTCTATCTGCATAGTCAGTATACTCCTCCATAAAAATCTGTGCATCCTTTAATTTAGCATCTATAATATCTATACCTAATCTTCTTGAATTATCTTTAATCAATTTCAATTTATGTTCATGAATATCAAAGGCTGTTATCTCTCCCCTATTATTCATTAGCTGTGCAATATGCGTTGTTTTGCCACCTGGTGCACTGCATAAATCTAAAACCTTCATACCTTCTTTTACATCTAACACCCTACTTGGTAACATAGAACTTTCATCTTGTATTATAAAAAGCCCCTTATTAAACTCCTCTGATTTTTCTATATTAGAAAAATCTTCTAATATCAATGCCTCTTCAACCACACCATCATATACCTTTATTCCCTTTTGCTCTAATATATTCTTTAAATCTTCCTTTGAAATTTTTAAAGTATTAACTCTAATTGTTAAGTTTGGCGTAGTATTGTTAGCCTTTAGAAGCTCTTCCGTAAATTGTTCTTTAAATTCATCAATAAACATTTTTACCATCCACTCAGGATGTGAGTATTGTATTGATAATTTTTTTATCTTGTCCTTAACATTAATTTGATTAAATTGCTCCCTGTTTCTTAATATACTTCTTAAAACACCATTAACAAAGCCTGAAGCCTTCTTTTCTTTTTGTTTTACTATCTCAACAGATTCATTTATTGCTGCATATTCTGGAACCTTATCCATAAAAAATATCTGATATACAGCAATCCTTATAGAATTGAGTACCCATTTTGTCATTTTACTTGTTTTTATATTAGAAAATTTATTTATAAAATAGTCTATTTTTATTAAGTTTCTTAAAGTACCATACACAATTTCAGAAGTAAATGCTCTATCTATAGGTTTCATATCATATTTTTTAAAATAATAATTTAGCTTTATATTAGAAAATGCTCCCTCTTCAATATCACACAGTGTTTTTACTGCAACGTATCGTGCCAAATCCTTCATAATTAACCTCCAAATCTGTAATATAAAATTATGAAGGAAGTTTAACCTCCTTCATAATTAGTCACGGGAATCACGAGTCAATACAATTAGTCTTAAAAGTTGAGAAATAGCCATAAGAGTTGCTGCAACATAAGTTAGTGCTGCTGCACTAAGTACCTTTTTTGCTTTATAAAGCTCTTCTTTATATAAAATATTATAATTATCAAGCTGATTTAAAGCTCTTGAACTTGCATTAAATTCTACTGGCAATGTTATAACTTGAAACAAAACAACGGCTGTAAAGAGCAAAATTCCAAGGTTTATTAGACCTGCACTACTTAAAAAAATTCCTAAAAGAATTAAAACCCAAGATAGGTTGGAACCAATATTTGCAACTGGAACTAAAGCATTCCTAAATATAAGTGGTGCATAACCTCTATTATGCTGTAGTGCGTGGCCTGCTTCGTGGGCTGCAACTCCTATTGCTGCAATTGAAGAACTATGAAATACGCCTTGGGATAATCTTAGCACTCTATCCCTGGGATTATAGTGATCCGTTAAATTTCCAGGTATCATCTCTATTGCAACATCATATAACCCATTGTAATCAAGTATCCTTCTTGCTGCCTCTGCACCTGTTAAACCTGATAAAGAATACTCTCTTGAATACCTCGAATAAGTAGACTGTATTTTTGCTTGTGCATAAAGCGAAAGCAATATGGCAGGTATTAAAATGACAAAAGTACTATCATAATAAAACATAAAATCACCCCTATTTTAATAACTTTCCAACCTCAAGACTATTACCATTTAAAAATGTTGCAATATCCATTCTCTTACTTCCCTGCTTCTGTATTTCCTTCAATACTATTATACCCTCTCTGCAGGTTATTTTAACCCCATCTTTACTTACATCTACTATTTTACCAGCCACATCATTTTTTCCACCTTCTATTAATTCGCATCTCCAAACCTTAATCATTATATCATCATAATAAAAATATGCACTTGGCCAAGGAGTAACCCCTCTAATTAAGTTAAATACATCTCTTGCATTTTTATCCCAATTAATGTGCCCAAGCTCCTTATCCATCATTGGAGCATATGTAGCCTTAGAATCATCCTGTTTTTCTGGTGTTACTTCACCCTTTTCTATTTTTTCCAAAGTTTCGATTAAAAGTTCAGCACCTACAATCATAAGCTTATCATGTAGAGAACCTGCAGTATCTGTATCTAAAATTTCAACCTCTCTTTTAAGAAGCATATCCCCTGTATCAAGTCCAACATCCATCATCATCGTTGTAACACCTGTAATTCTATTTCCATTGATTATAGACCAATTTATAGGTGCTGCACCCCTAAGTTCCGGTAAAAGTGATGCATGTACATTTATACATCCATACTTTGGTATATCAAGAACTTCTTTTGGAAGTATTTGACCATAAGCTACAACCACACAAACATCTGGATTCAAGTTTTTAAGTTCTTCAATATATTCTACTTCTTTTCTTATTTTACTTGGTTGATAAACAGGTATATTATGTTCTAATGCAACCTCCTTTACAGGTGAATATTGAACCTTTTGTCCTCTTCCCTTTGGTTTATCTGGTTGAGTAAATACAGCTATAACTTCGTGTTTTTCTATTAACTTTTTTAAAGTAGGAACTGCAAAATCTGGAGTTCCCATAAATACAACCTTCATTTAATCACTCTCCCTGCTCAATTATTTTGTCAATAAACAATACTCCATTTAAATGGTCAATCTCGTGGCAAAATGCACGTGCTAAAAGTTCTTCACCTTCTTCTATAAACTCATTTCCATTTATATCCTGAGCTCTAACTTTAACTTTATAAGGTCTTTTTACTGGACCTCTTCTATTTGGCACACTTAAACACCCCTCATCATCTATTTGTTCTCCCTCTTCATAGATTATCTCTGGATTAATATAAGCCTTTGGTCCATCACCTACATCAATTACTATAACCCTTTTTAATATACCAACCTGTGGTGCTGCCAATCCAACACCATCTGCTTCATACATAGTATCTATCATATCCTCTACTAAAATCTTTAACCTTTCATCAAACTTAACTACAGGTTTGCTTATCTTTCTTAAAACGTCATCTCCTACTTTTCTAATTTGTCTTAATGCCATTTAATATCACTCCTTTAAATTAAGCTATATGGATTTAAATCAATCGAATATTTAACGGATGTTGCTCTTGTTTTATCATATATTATTTTATCAATAATATCTATATAATCAACTATACATCCCTTAATCATCATATTCCATCTGAACGTATTTTTAATTTTTGAAATAAAATTAGGAGTTGGACCAAGTATTGTAAAATCACTTGGTATAACCCTTTTTACCTCTTGTTCTATTCCTTTGCATATTCTTATTAGCTCTTCTTCATTAATAGAAGTAAAAAGAAAGTATGTTAAATCTGTAAAGGGAGGATTATTTAGAAATCTTCTAATTTCAATCTCCTTTTTATAGAATTCATTATAATTTTGTGTTGCTGCAAGTTGTATACTGTAATGTTCAGGCTCATAGGTTTGAATAACAACTTTTCCCTTATCATATCCTCTACCTGCCCTTCCTGCTACTTGAACAAGAAGTTGAAATGTTTTTTCTGCTGCTCTAAAATCAGGAAGATTAAGCATTGTATCTGCTGCAACAACTCCAACTAAAGTTACATTTTTAAAATCCATACCCTTGCTTATCATCTGAGTTCCTATCAATATATCTGCCTTATGTTCCTTAAAAAGTCTATATAACCTTTCGTGTTCTCCCTTTTTTCTTGTTGTATCCATATCCATTCTAATTACACGTGCTGAAGGAAATAATCTCTTAACTTCCTGTTCAATTTTTTCTGTACCTGCACCAAAATGCTTAATGTACTTACTTTTACATTTAGGACAAAGTTTTGGTATATGCATCGTCTGGCCACAATAATGACACTCAAGTGTATTTGTAGAGATATGGTATGTCATTGCCACATCACAATTTGAACACTTACACACATAGCCACACTCTCTACAGGAAACAAAGGTTGAATAACCTCTTCTGTTTAAAAATAAAATGGTCTGTTTATTATTTTTTAAATTTTCTTCAATAGAGCTATATAATTCTCTGCTAAATATTGACCTATTTCCCGTAATTAATTCCTGACGCATATCTACTATATGTACATCAGGTAAAGTTGAACCGCTTACTCTTTCATCTATTTCTATCAGATTATAAATTCCCCTACTAACATTATAATAGCTCTCAATTGAAGGAGTAGCAGAACCTAAAACTAAAAGACCATCAATTAAATTGACTCTTTGTTCTGCAACCTCGCGTGTTAAATATTTTGGGTTTTGTTCTGACTTATAGGAATACTCATGCTCTTCATCAATTATTATCAGCTTTAAATTTTCAACTGGTGCAAACACAGCAGATCTTGCACCAACTACAATTTTTGCCTCTCCTCGGCTTATTCTTCTCCATTCATCATATCTTTCTCCATCTGATAGCCTACTATGAAGAATTGCCACCTTATCCTTAAATCTACCTTTAAATCGCTCAACGGTTTGAGGTGTTAATGATATTTCAGGTACTAAAACTATTGCCCCATAATTTAAATTAATGAAGTGTTCAACTAAGTTTAGATAGATTTCTGTCTTACCACAACCTGTAACACCTCTTATTAAAGAAACCCTTCTACCTTCTCTATATTCATTTAATATGGACTCAAATGCCTTCCTTTGAATATGAGATAAGATGTGTTTAGGATAATTGGCATATTCTGTTGCAACCTCTCTATATACTTCCCTTTCAAATATTTCAATTACACCTTTTTCTTCTAATGATTTAATTGTAACTCTTGAGCAACCTAATATATCGATAAGTTGAGATAACAGAATTTCATTTATATTATTATTTAAAAAATACTCTATAATTTTTTTTTGTTGCTTTAATCTTTTATTATTTAATAATTCTAATGCCATTTTGTTGTCTTTAAGTCTTACTAGTTGGACTGTTTTTTTACTTAAATTCTGTTTTGTTTCTATTTTTAAATCTATAATTCCTCTGTTTCTCATACTTATTAAATCTGCTCTTTTTATGTTAATTGATTTTAAATCAATCTTAACATAATTGTCTTTATTTAACATTGATAAAAACTGCTTTTCTTTTTTAGAACATATACTACAATCTTCTATAACTATTTTTGCTTCAAAACACTCTGAAATTCCCATTTTAGGTGGAAGAATAGAATAGATTGCTTCACTTAATGTACACACATATTTTTTCTTCATAAAATACGCAAGTTTAATCAAATCCTGAGGTAAAATAAATTCCTCATCGATAATATCATAAATCTCTTTATATTTAATTTCTTCTTCACTTTTTTCATTTATCTCTAGGACAACACCCTGGATAAGCTTATTTGATGCTCCAAAGGGTACGATTACCCTCATACCTATTTTTATACTCTCCTTCAAACTATCTGGCACAGAATAGTCAAAAAGCCTATCAATTTCTTTAGAAGGATTATCAATACATACAGATGCTATTATCATATATTATCCTCCACATCATAAAAAGCTCCTCTTTTATAAAAGAAGATTATATAGCTATAAATAATTTATATCTTCATCATTAGTTATAAGTACAAAAAAAGAGCAGAAGTGCTCTTTTTTTTCTGCTTATTTAACTAATAAATTAAGAATGGTGTGTGCTACATCTAATTTTGACATATTTGGGTAGTCCTTTACATTCCCAAACTTGTCTATAATTTTTATAGTATTTGTATCTGTTCCAAAACCACTATCCTTTTGACTTACATCATTTGCTATAATATAATCTAAATTTTTCTTTTTAATTTTCTTTGTTGCATTTTCTAAAACATCATTTGTTTCAGCTGCAAAGCCTATTACAACTTGTCTTGATTTTTTTTCTTTAATTTCATATAATATATCCTTATTTCTGGTAAGTTCTATTTTTAGATCATCATCTGATTTTTTTATTTTTATATTACTTTTTTCTTTAGGTCTATAATCTGCAACAGCTGCCGACATAATCAAAACATCACATTTATCAAATCTATCACTAACAGCTCTATACATATCCTCAGCACTATATACGTTTACAACATCTATAAAGGATGGTGGGGTTAAATCTGTTGGACCTGTAATAAGTGTTACATTTGCTCCTCTATCCCTTGCCGCCTTTGCTATAGCATAGCCCATCTTCCCTGTGGACCTATTTGTAATAAACCTAACAGGATCAATATCCTCCCTTGTAGGCCCTGCTGTTATCAAAATATTTTTACCTACTAAATCTTTCTCTTTATAAAGGAGCATTTCAATATATTCTACTATTTTTTCTGGTTCTGCAAGCTTGCCCTTTCCAACTGCTCCACAAGCAAGTCTACCTGACTCAGGTTCTATAAAATAATAGCCCATTGACTTTAAGCATTCTATGTTTCTTTGAACTATTTTATTTTCATACATATTGGTATTCATTGCTGGTGCTATTAAAACTGGAGCTTTTGTTGCCATAACAGTTGTTGTCAGCATATCATCTGCAATTCCATTTGCTATCTTACCTATAACATTTGCTGTTGCTGGTGCTATTACAAAAACATCTGCCTTTTCAGCAAGTGAAATATGTTCTACCTCCCAAGTTTTCGGATCTTCGAACATATCAACCACAACATAATTTTGACTTAACGATTGAAAACTAAGGGGTGCAACAAATTCGGTTGCTGATTCTGTCATAATTACATATACGTTTATACCCTTTTTTTTCAGCCTGCTTACAATATCTAAAGCCTTATAGCAGGCTATTCCACCAGATACCCCTATTACAACATTTTTTGACATATAAACACCTCAATTATTTTATACCTGATTTTAAGCTCTCATACTTAATTTTTCCTTCATTAATTTCATTTATTGCAATGGTAACAGGCTTGTTTGAATTTACTTTAACAAGAGGTTCCGCTTTATCAATTAGCTGTCTTGCACGTCTTGCTGTAACTACTACAAGTGAATATCTATCGCTAACCTTTTGTAATAGTGAAACAATTGATGGATTAATCATATTAGTATTATTAGTCATTTAAGAATCCCTCCTGCAAAAATATATAGTTTCCCTTTAACCTATCAACTCTACACTTTTCTGCTATAATTATCGCTTCAAGTCTTTCAACTGCATCTTCTACTACATCATTTACAATTACATAATTATAATTTGCAACATAATTAATCTCTTGAAAAGCTGATTTAAAACGCTTTAAAAGAGATTCTTCTGTTTCTGAACCCCTCTTTTTTATTCTATTTTTTAATTCCTCCATTGAAGGTGGCATGATAAACACAAATACACCTTCTGGATATTTTTCTTTAACCTTAAGTGCACCTTGTATATCTATTTCTAATATTATATCATTTCCTTCATTTAATATACGTTCAACATTTTCTCTTGGAGTTCCATAATAATTATCATAAACTTCTGCATATTCTAAGAACTCATCCTTATCAATCATCTGTTTAAATTTATCCTTTGAGATAAAGTAATAATTTATTCCCTCTACTTCATTTTGTCTTGGACTTCTTGTAGTACAAGACACTGATAATTTTATTTCTGGATGCTTTTCCAAAAGTGCTCTGCAGATTGTTCCCTTACCTGCACCTGATGGCCCAGAAATAACAATTAAAAGTCCTTTATTTTTCATAGCATTACCCTTCCTTTATTCTTCTGATTCTTCTATTACATCTACTTCTTCTTTTGTTGATAATCTATGTGCAACAGTTTCTGGCTGTACTGCTGATAATATAACGTGGTCACTATCTGTGATGATAACTGCTCTGGTTCTTCTTCCATATGTAGCATCAATTAGCATTCCTCTATCTCTTGCCTCTTGAATTATTCTTTTAATAGGTGCTGACTCTGGACTTACAATTGCAATGATTCTATTTGCTGATACAATATTACCAAAACCAATGTTTATTAATTTTATTGCCATTATTGTTCCTCCTATTCAATATTTTGTATTTGTTCTCTAATTTTTTCTATTTCACTTTTAATTTCAACTACAATGTTTGTAATAGTAAGATCATTTGATTTTGAACCTATTGTATTTGTCTCTCTATTCATCTCCTGAACTAAGAAATCAAGCTTTTTACCTATAGGTTCATCGGAATTTAAGCTTTCCTTAAATTGCTTTATGTGACTTCTTAATCTAACTATTTCCTCTGTTATATTACACTTGTCTGCAAAAAATGCAACTTCATTCAAAAGCCTTGCCTCATCAACCTCAATATCCTTTAAAAAATCAGAAATTCTTTGATATATTTTTTCCCTATATTCTTCAACCACCAAGTCTGATCTTTCATCAATTTTATTTACTAATTCAGCTATTTTATCACATCTTGTTATTAAATCCTCGCTTAATTTTATACCTTCTTTTTGTCTCATGTCAATAAACATATTTAATGCATTTTCTAAAGCATTGCTTAGAACCTGCCAAATTTCTTCAGTAACCTCTTCCTTCTTTTCAATACTCAACACATCTTGAAATTTTGACAGCCTTGAAACTGTTATATCATTCTCTAAATTTAATTTTTCGCTCATAATATGGAAGGCATCACAATAGGCCTTTGCTATATTTTCATCAAGCTTTACCTCTATGTCATCCTTGCTGAATCTATCCTGTGATATGTAAACATCAATTTTACCTCTTGATATATATGAGGATATAAATTTTCTAATTTTATCTTCAAGAGACATCAAATGTTTAGGATATCTAATATTAATATCTAAATATCTGTTATTTACAGATTTTAATTCTACAGTAAACGCTCTGTTGTTTATTTCAGAATACCCTCTCCCGTATCCTGTCATACTCTTTACCACAATTTCACCTTCTAACCTTTAATCTTTATTTTTTTCATTCTTTCTTATTATATCTAATGTATACATAATTTTTCAAGATTATTTTATAAATCTCCTCCATAAATTATGGAGGAGATTTATTAAAAATCTATCGCTTTTATATTGTCCATAGCTTCCCTTAAGTCTAAACTATTACAGGTTAATGATATTCTAACAAATCCTTCTCCTCTATCACCAAATGCATTTCCAGGTGTAATTAAAACGTGGGCCTTTTCCAATAGCATTGTACAAAATTCTTCTGATTTATAATTGTCTGGTATTTTAAACCAAACATAGAAGGTTCCCTCCGAATCAAACACTGTTAAATTCTTAGATCTTAGAGTATCTACTACTATTTTTCTTCTTTCTCTATATATATCGTTAATAAAATCTACATATACATCAGAAAAATCAAGTGCAAAGGCAGCTGCCCTCTGTATTGGAATAAACTGACCAGAATCAAAATTGGATTTAACTGAAACAATTTTGCTTATTGCCTCTTTATTACCAACAACATATCCAATTCTCCAACCAGTCATACTAAACAACTTAGAAAGACTACCAAATTCTATAGCTATGTCCTTTGCTCCAGCAACCTGTAATATACTTAGAGGCTTTTGTGCATTTGATAGAATTTCAACATAGGCAGCATCATTTGCTATTAATATATCATTTTCTTTTCCAAATTTAATTAATTTTGTAAAAAAATCAATGTTTGAAACTGCACCTGTTGGATTGTTAGGATAATTGGTAACAAGAAGCTTTGCCTTCCTTTTTACTTCTTCATATATATTTTCTAATCTTGGCAAATATTTATCTTCATACGTTAAAGGCATTGTATATACATTACATCCTGCAATATATGCACTTGCTCTATAAACAGGATATGCAGGATCAGGTATAATAACATAATCATCTATATCTGTAAGTGCAAGAAACATATGTGCTATTCCTTCTTTAGAGCCTATAAGCACAGCAACTTCATCCTTATAATCTAAATCCACATTAAACCTTCTTTTGTAATAATTAGCTATAGACATTTTAAGTTCCTCTATACCATCATATGGTGGGTATTTGTGATAGTTAGGATATTTTAATGCTTCAGTTAAATAATCTACTATAAATTCTGGGGTTTCTATATCAGGATCACCTATGCTTAAATCTATCACTTTTATTCCCTTTGCATTATAGCTTGTTTTTAATTCATCGAGTCTTGAAAAAATATACTTTGGAACCCTATTTAATCTGTTAGACAATTTCAAACCGTCTCTCTCCTAAAATTACTTTAATAATATAATATTCAAAATAATATTTTATGTCACAAAAGTAGTTTCCCTTCACATATAAATTCTGCAGGTCCCTCCATAAACACATAATAATTATATGTTATTTTTAGTGTACCTAATTTTAAATGGGCATTTACTTCATTGTTTGTATGGCCATTTATAAAGGTTGCAACAACACTGGCACAGGTTCCTGTACCACAGGCAAGGGTATAACCTGCTCCTCTTTCCCAAGTTCTAATCTTAATATTATCTTTATCAATCACACTAACAAAGTTTACATTTGTTCCTTTTTTGAAAATATCCATCTTTTCAATTATAGGTCCATACTTTATTACATCTTCATCAACAGTATCTTCAACGTATATTATTGTATGAGGAACTCCCATAGTCATTGTAGTTGCTTCAAACTCCCTACCTAAAACGTTAATCCTATAATATTTTTTGTCCTCTTCTATTATTGGTAGTCCCATATTAACCTTTACAGTCTTTACATTATCATTTTCAAGAGTAAAAATTACCTCAAGAACACCTGCCCCTGTCTCAACTTTGAAATTTTGCTTTTTAACTATTCCCTTTTCATATACGTATTTACTGAAACATCTCAATCCATTTCCACACATTTCAGCTAAACTTCCATCGGAATTAATTATAGTCATTTTTATATCAGCACAGCTTGATTCTTCAACTATTAGTATGCCATCTGCCCCTATACCTATGTGCCTATCACACACTTTTTTTGCAATATCACTCCAATCTTTGTTGCCTAATTCCTTTTTTTCAAATACAATAAAATCATTTCCAAGTCCATGCATTTTTACAAAATTCATTTTATCTCCCCCATTATAACTATTACATTTTATAATATATTATGTTATACTTATTTAAAAAAGTCTACTGGAGGTTTTAAATATGCCATTTGACGGATTAGTAACCTATAGCATAATAAACGAACTTAAAGAATTTATAAATGGTAAAATAGATAAAATATATCAACCCAATACTGAAGATATAGTATTGATTTTAAGAAGAGAAAAAAATACAAAAAAGCTTTTAATTTCTACAAACCCAACATCATCAAGATTTAATTTTACAGAACAAAATATAGAAAACCCAATGAAGCCACCTTCATTTTGTATGGTATTAAGAAAGTATATACAAAATGGAAGAATTTTAAACATTGAGCAGATATCCTTAGACAGAATTTTAAAAATAACTATAGAAGTAAAGGACGAACTTGGATACGCAAATACATATTATCTAATATCTGAAATAATGGGAAAACACAGCAATATAATACTAACAAATTCAGAGTATATAATAGTTGATTCTTTAAAGCATATAGATTTTACTATAAGTTCTGCAAGACAAATTTTACCTAAGCTTAAATATGAACTTCCACCAACAAAGGAAAAAATTAATCCACTTGAATCAACAAAGGATAGCTTATTAAAAATACTTGAAGAAAACAAATATAAAAAATTATCTAAGACTTTAATTGATAATTTCTATGGTATAAGTAATACATTTTGCCAAATTGTTTGTAAAGATAAAGCCGATAGAGAAATACATACCCTATCCTCCGATGAACTTGATATCATTGCAAATAATTTCTTCTACTACATAGCAAAACTAAAGTCTAATTTAATAGAATGCAATATATTTATAAATACAAAGGGTTCTAAAGACTTTTATGTTTTTAAATTAGCAAATACACCCGATGAAAACCTATATAACACAGCAAGCCAAATGATAGATGCATTCTATTTCAATAGAAGTTCAGAAATTACAATGAAGCAAAAATATAAGGATTTATATAAGCTAATTGAATCGATATTTGAAAAAACTAACAAAAAGATTGAATCCTATGTAAATAAAATAGAAGAATGTAGGGATTATGAAAAATACAAAATATATGCTGAACTAATATTAGCAAATCAATACTCCATTGACACTAATAGTGATGCTGTTATGCTTCAAAACTACTATGACGAAAACCTTAATTTAATTGAGGTACCCTATATAAAAGGGATGACTCCTATAGAGGTATCTCAGCAATATTATAAAAAATATAACAAAAATAAAAACACATTTGAAATACTTAGTAAGAATTTAGAAGATTCAATTAAAGAAAAAGAATATTTAGAAACAGTACTAATAAACCTTGAAAATGCAACTGATTCTGAAACTATAGAAGAAATACGAAATGAACTGATTCTAAATGGATTTATTAAAAAGAAGATTACAAATAAATCACCTAAATCGCAACCTATGCACTTTATATCCTCCGATGGCTACGACATATTTGTTGGTAAAAGCAACATACAAAACGACTTTTTAACATTAAAATTTGCTTCCCTAAATGATATATGGATGCATACTAAAAATATACCCGGCTCCCATGTAATAATAAAATCAAAAAATGGGCAAGTGTCCGATAATGCACTTTTAGAGGGAGCACTACTTGCTGCCTACTATAGCAAAGCTAAAAACTCAACAAATGTACCAGTTGACTATACAGAAAGAAAAAATGTTAAAAAGCCTAACGGTGCAAAACCTGGTATGGTTATATATTATACAAATAAAACAATATATGTAACTCCATCAAGTGAAAAAATTGATAAAATAAAGATTGCTGGGAAATAACTTATATTTTATGCTTTTAAAAAATTAGTCTCGTGAAAAAATCTAAGGCTCTTTAAAATAAATGCCACAGATTGTTGACAAACCTAATTGTTAGATAAAATCTGAAAAAGCCCCATAAAAGGATTTCAATAGGCTCTTTCATAAGCTTTAGCAATATGAACGAAGGCCCAATAAATCCTTAATGGGGCTAATTTTCAACAGACTACAAAACTTCTTCCACGGGGCATCTATTTTTATTTTTCAGCTATAAGTACAACATCCTCTCCATCTATTTCATTTAAATGTACATGCACTATTTCCGATAGAGATGTAGGAACATTTTTACCTACGTAGTCTGCTCTTATAGGTAGTTCTCTATGACCTCTATCTATTAAAACAGCAAGTTGTATTGACTTTGGTCTTCCTATATCCACTATTGCATCAAGAGCTGCCCTTACAGTTCTTCCCGTATATAAAACATCATCTACTAAAATTATTTTCTTATTTTTTATATCAAAATCTATCTTAGTATCATTTATTTTTGGTTCTTCATATTTCTCTGTTAAATCATCCCTGTATAAAGTTATGTCAAGAATACCAACTGGAACCTCAACACCCTCAAATTGCTTTATGAATTCAGCAATCCTCTTTGCTATTGGAACTCCCCTTGTTTTAATTCCAACTAATGCTATATCAGATACACCCTTATTCTTTTCTATTATCTCGTGGGAGAGTCTTATAAGTGTTCTTCTTATTGAATTTTCATCTAATAATTTTGCTTTGATTTGCATATTTTCACCACCTACTTACTTTGATTTCGTAACTTTTCAATCAATTCTATAAAATAATCCGGAGGAGCTGCTGTAAACTCCATATATTCCTTTTTTGTTGGATGAATAAAACCTAAGGTTGTAGCATGAAGTGCCTGACCTTGCAGTCTATATTTTTGTTTTTTATATCCATATACAGGATCTCCCACTAATGGATGACCTATTGAGCTCATATGAACACGAATTTGATGTGTTCTTCCAGTCTCAAGTTTACATTGTATATATGTATTTTCTTTGAACCTCTCAAGTACATTAAAATGCGTAATGGCCTCTCTTCCACCCTCTACTATTGCCATTTTTTTTCTCTCTACTGGATGTCTTGCAATAGGCCTATTTATAGTTCCATAATCTTCCTTTATAATACCCTCTGTTATAGCAAGATATATTCTGTTTACTGTATGTTCCTTAATCTGTTCTGCTAAATTTCTATGGGATATATCATTCTTTGCTACAACTAAAACTCCCGATGTATCCTTATCAATTCTATGAACTATACCAGGACGTATAACTCCATTTATTGAAGACAGATTTTTGCAGTGGTATAAAAGTGCATTGACAAGGGTACCAGAATAGTTACCTGGGGCTGGATGCACAACCATTCCCTGAGGTTTATTAACTACAACTATGTCATCATCCTCATACAAAATATCAATTGGTATATCCTCAGGTTCAACCTTTAGCATCACAGGTTCTGGTAAGTTTAATACTATTTCATCCTCTTCCTTAAGTTTATAATTATTTTTTACAATCTTTTCATTAACAGTAACATTACCATCATTAACCATCTTTTGAATTTGTGATCTTGACATATTTTCTATCATTTCTGCTAAAAAAACATCTATTCTTTTTCCTACATTATCTATATCTACAATAAAATTCATAGACTGTGTCTGCATCTACAAAATCACCTCTGTTTATCAAAAAATATCAATTTAATACACAATAAAACTGCACCTATTGAAACATATATATCCGCAAAATTGAATACAGGCCAGTCAAAAACATCCTTAATATAAAAATGTATAAAATCTACAACGTAGTTTAAATAAATTCTGTCAATCAAATTTCCTATAGCACCAGCTATAATTAATATTAAACAAAAATCTATAAATCTATCTTTTCCTTTATTTTTTAATAGATAATAAATAAGTCCTATAACAACAATTGAAGTAAAACCTACTAATATGATTTTCTTATCCCTAAAAAATCCAAATGCTGCACCTCTATTTTCAACATATATAAGGTTTAAATAGCCATTGATTAAATTAATAGGTTGCTTTAAAATTAAGTACTTTTTAGCAATATACTTAGAAAATTGATCCAGCAAAACTAATAAAACAATTAATAATTCCATTTTTCCACCCCATTTTTTATATTCGCATTTAAATATTTTAAAATAAAAAAGATTTTATGTCTATATATTATATTTCAATCCTTTTCCTGTCCAAACATCCTACCGTGACGCCTGCAAAGGGAACACCTGTTATTATCAACATTGAAATCACAAACTCTATAATCTCCACCTTCTATTTTTAGTGTTTTACCATTTACTATAAAATCAGCAAGCTTTTTTCTTGCCTCTTCATAGATTCTTTGTATAGTAGAACGGGCAACCCCCATTCTTTCTGCAGTTTCCTCTTGGCTTAAATTCTCTAAATCCATTAATCTTATTGTCTCGTATTCCTCTACTGTCATAAAAACAAAGTTATTTGACTCTTTCTTATTAAGAGGTCCAAATTCATTTACCTTAGGTAAACAACATACTCTTCTATACTTTCTTGGCCTTGGCACTTAAATCCCTCCCTTTTAAACTTACATTTTCTATTTTAACATAAAAACCCCAATTATATAATGCCTTTATAAATACTAATATAAAAAGTGCTGTGATAGTTGACATAGAGAATTATAGTTTAGTCACTCATCACAGCACTTTTATTGGTCTTTTTAGTTTTCGTTTCTTCTACAGAATCTGCCGCATCCTCTACCACGTCTATCTCTTCTACATTGTACGCTGCCATTATTATCTGTACATCTTCCTAATCCTCTACCAGTTCTTGGTCCCTTTCCATTTGGACCTGTTCCATCTCTTCTTGGCATATCTTTAACCTCCTTTTTGGGCATATGTTCATTACACCTTTATTATAAAACTATTTTGGGCATATGTCAATATTAATTTTAAAAAAGGAGTTGATATTATCAACCCATCAAAATGTTTACTAACTCACTTGTTATCTAAATTTTGAAAAAGCCCCATGAAAGGATTTCAAAAGGCTCTTTCATGAGCTTTAGCAATTCTTAGCTTTTCGACTTTGANAAAGTCCGTAATTCGGCACAGGACGTGCCGAGCCGAGCGGCCATCAGGACGATGGCACCGCGAGGGTAGGACTTTTTCAAACAAAGAAAAGCTTAGAATTAATTAGCGAAATGAACGAATGCCTAAGAAATCCTTCATGGGGCTAATCAATACATAACTTTTTAACAGCCTGAGGAGTTGATATTTATCAACTCCTACATCTACTACATACTCCAATAAGCATAATATCTGCATCCTTTATTTCTACACCAAATTTATTTTCTACTAAATTATTTAATTTTATATATTCTAATATCAAATTTTTGTCATCAATATCAAATATATTTTTACATTTACTACATTTAAAATGTACATGCATAGCCTTGCCACTATATATCTTCAATTCATAGTAACTTGTACTATCAATTTTTATCTCCTTCAATATACCAAGTTCCGTAAATGAATTAAGTGCTCTATAAACAGTTGCAAGGCCTATATTCTTTTCCTTAACTAAATTATAAATTTCATTGGCAGACATATGCCTATTTCCCTCTATGATAATATCTAATATAATTTTCTTTTGTGTTGTAAATTTCTGTCCTGCATCTTCAATAATTTTTTTATACTTTTCAATTAATTCTTCCATAACAACATCCTATCATATTTATATTAATGACAGTGTCCTTCGTGCTGATGTTCTCTACAAACGCTTCCTGTTGACTTTAATTCCCCTTTAACATATCTTAAAACCGCATCATCACATAATCCAGATACCCCAACTATAACTTCTATGCCATTTTCATTAAAGAGCATCTGTGCAGTTTCTCCCATTCCTCCTGCTATAATTACATTCACACCTAAATCCTTTAAAAATACTGGTAAAAATCCTGGCCTATGTCCTGGATTTTCTTTAAACTCTGAATTTATTATGTTATTGCCCTCTACGTTATAAACCATAAACCCTTCACAATGTCCAAAATGAGCACTAATATTTTTACCTTCACAAGCTACTGCTATCTTCATATTAAATCCTCCTTTAATTTATTTTTGATTTTAATATTTCCCACATTTCTCTAATGGCTTTATTTGCTCTACTCTCTTCGTATTCAGTTATAGGTTTTAAATTATTAATAGATTCCATAACCTTTTCATCAAAGGGTATTTTGCCAACAATTGTTATATTATTGTTATTAGCAAACTCCTCAATATCATTTGCAACTTCTATATTTATATCATATTTATTTATGCAAACAAATGTCATTATTTTAAAATGTTTACATAGAGAATATACTCGTTTTAAGTCCTCTAAACCCGATTTAGATGGTTCTGTAACAATTAATGCAGCATTGCTCCCTGTAATAGAGGATATTACAGGGCATCCTATACCTGGTGAACCATCTATTATTGTTAATTTATTTTCCTTATTATATCTTTTTGCATTCTCCCTAAGCTCAGTTATAAGCTTTCCTGAACCATCAGCTCCAATTTCCATTTGAGCTCTTGATAGCAAACCCTTCTCTATCTTTGTAATATATACATCTGCTGTTTTCTCATCCTGCATTGATATTGCTTTAAAGTTGCAGGCTATAGTACATAAACCACAACCTTCACAGCTAAAAGAATCTACAAAATATTGATCCTTTTTTATATCTATTGCATCAAATCTACATATTTCTTTACAAATACCACACTTAACACATTTACTTTTATCTATAAAAGCCTTTTTACTACCTATAAAATCTTTTCTTTCTACATCTTGCCCTTGATAATATAAATAAAAGTTAGGTGCATCTACATCACAATCTACCCTCATTGCATCCTTTGCCAATTCTGAAAGAGCAGTTGCAATTGTAGTTTTACCTGTACCTCCTTTCCCACTTAAAATTACTAACTCCAAGGTAGCACCTCCCTTATATTGTTTACCAATTCATCAAAAATGTTTTTATGATCTCTATCAAAATAAAGTATTTCACCCTTTGAATATAGTTCTGCAGTTTTCTTGTTAAATGGGATAGTCCCTAATATTCTTATGTTATTATTTATACAATATTTTTTTATAATATTTTCCTCTCCATTATCTTTATTAATTACTACTCCAAAGGGTATATTAAACATCTTAACAAGTTCTATAGCAAGTTTTAAATCATGTAATCCAAAATTAGAAGGTTCAGTTACTAAAACAGCAAAATCAGAATACTTCAATGAATTAACAACATTACAGGAGGTACCTGGTGGACAATCAATTACATTTAGTTCATTCCTATTAATAGAACTTAACATTTTTTTAATAACAGGAACAGCCATTGGCTCTCCTATGTTAAGTATTCCCTGCTTTATATTTATTCCAAAGGCACTACCAGATTCTATCCTTCCAATTACCCTCTTTTTATATTCTATTGCACCAAATTTACAAACATATTGGCATGCCCCACAACTGTGGCATAACTTATCAAAAACCAATATATCATCCTTAACCTTTGCAAGTGCATTAAAATTGCACACTTTAACACACATACCACAGCCAACACATTTTTCTTTATTTATTACTGGATATTCTTCTTCCACTTCATAAACATTATCTATATTTGGTTTTAAAAACAAAAATCCATTAGGTTCTTCTACATCACAATCCACATAGTTTGCATTCAATGCAAGTGATAGATTTGTGGAAACGGTGGTTTTACCTGTTCCACCTTTTCCACTTAATACTGCAATATTCAAGGCAACTACCTCCTAAATTACATCCCATGATGAGATGGACCTGCAATATTTATTTCTTGTAATTCACCATTTTTTAATTTTTCAATAACTTCTTTAATACTTATTTCATCGCATTTATAAGCCTTAATACCTGCCTTATTTATTAAATCAAAGGCATTAGGTCCTAAGCTACCAGTTATTACAACATCTACTCCTTCATCTATTATCTGTTGAGCTGCTGCAATACCTGCTCCGCCACCGGATTTTTGTCCTGCATTTTCTAATACCTTAAATTCACCTGTTTCAAGATTATGAATTTGAAAATATCTACATCTTCCAAATCTTACATCCATTAAATCATTTATATCTTGCCCTTTTGCTGATATTACTATCTTCATTTTTTCCACCTTCTTTATTTATTATTAATTTTTGTTAAAGCATCTAATGATGCCGCATTTATTGGATAAGCAATTGGTGAAGAAGTTAATAACGGGTGTGTTGCTACTTGGAATGTATTTAATTCATTAGCAGTTAATCCCTTTTGAATTGCAAGGCTTAATATATTTATCATTTCCCCAACGCTTTCTCCACCTACTACTTGTGCTCCAATTAAAACTCCAGAAGTTTTTGAGAACATAAGCTTAAGTTCAATTTTGCTTGTATTAGGAAGTGAACCTGGATGTTTATCCATTGTTGCAAATTTTCCTACAACATAATCAAATCCTTCTTCTTTTGCTCTACGTTCTGTTAATCCTGCTGCAGCTAATGTTTTGTTAAATACCTTAGTTGAGAAGGCACTTATAGTTCCTCTGTTTTCCCTTACAAACTTAATGCCAAAAAGATTTGTTGCAGCAACCTTTGCTTCCATAGCAGCTGTTGAAGCAAGCAATATAGGAACATTTTTATTTGTAAAGAAACATCTTTTTTCAGCACAGTCACCAACTGCAAATATATCCCTTTCACTTGTTCTCATATACTCATCAACAAGAATTGCACCTTTTTCATTTAATTTTAGACCTAATTGTTTTGCAAGTTCTGTATTTGGAACAACACCCATTCCTAAAATTACTGCATCTGCTTTTATTTTTTCTCCACCTTCAAATTCAACCTCTTCAACTTTTGCATTTCCTAAAATAGCCTTAACTTTTGTTCCAACCCTTAAATTAATTCCATTGTTTATCATCTCTTGTTGTGCTATATCTGCATATTCATCATCAAAGGCCTGCCATAATATCTTGTCTGCAACCTCAACTAAAGTAACATTTTTACCATTAACTTTTAGCTGTTCAGCAAATTCAACTCCTATAAAACCTCCACCAATAACTACAACATCCTTCATTTCCTTTAATCTATTTAATATATCTCCAAGATACTCTTCATCCTTGATTATTGGAAATACATTCTCTAAATCATATCCATTTATAAACTTAGGTACTATTGGAAGTGAACCAGTTGCTAAAACTAATTTATCAAACTTTATTTCTTCCCCACTATTTAATTTTGCTACTTTATTTTCTTTATCTATATTTGTTACCTCATCTATTATAAGTTCAACACCTGCATTTTTAACCATTTCATCAGGAATTCTATTTTTAGCTGTATCGTTTAATGTTCCAAATATGTAAGGTATTCCACATGGAACCATAACACTCTTGTTTTTTCTTACCATAACAACTTTTTTATCAGGATACATTCTTCTTGATGTAGTTGCTGTTAAAATACCTCCTGCACTACCACCTATTACTAAAATATCTGCATTTATCATATTTACCCCTCCATATAATATTATTAGCATTTGCAACTATCATAATACACCTTATTTTGGTTATTGTCAAATGCTTATTATAAAATCGTAATACCGTGATTTTTACTTTATAAAAAATACCACAGGATTTTTACCTTGTGGTATTTTTTATAACATTATTATGGCAACTGATTTTTATATTGTTGATTACTTATGTTTTCAACCCACTCAACAGTACCTGGCATTTGCTCGTCATCATAATTTAGCTTCGAATGTTTCATCCTATTAAAATTACCTACTTCCTGCCAAGCATCCTCTCCATCGTATTCATTCTCATCACTTACATCCCTACAACTTCTTCCAAATGGGAACCCTAATACCTCCTCCTCAACTGGTCTATCGGGTTTTATTGTGCTATATCCAAGCTTATCATTCATACATTTTTTACAGGTAGAAACATAGGGAATAGCCTCTAATCTTTCCTTTTCTATTTCTCCTCCACAAATTTCACATATTCCATAGGAACCGTCCTCAATATTTTTCAATGCTGCATCAATCTTAGCTAAAATATTCTTCTCATTTTCAAATAATGCATATCCTCTCTCTTTGTCATATACCTCTGTTGCCATATCAGCTGGATGATTATCTATTGTTGAGAGCTCACTTAATTCCTCCCTTTGTCCTTCTTTTATACCATTTTGCTCCATCTGATTAATTGTATGTAAAATATCTTCCTTCTGCTTTAAAAGAATCTTTTTATATTTATCAAATCTGTTTTCCTGCATAATATCATCTCCTTATTTGATATTTAATTGAACAAGTTTCACAACTTCTGCTACAAATCCTCCAATAATAGGAAGGTTTAAAACTACCAATTTTTGTAGTAGATATATAACAAAGGCACCTAAAATAGCAAAACCAAAGGCAATCCCAAAACCTCTTGCGACCCCTGAAAAGAAATTTAAGGCTATCATTCTATAGGGATTTTGCATCAAATCAACATAATCTCCTATTCTTGATTTCTCAAGTTGGATGCAGACTTTATTTAAAAGCTCTTCGGTTTTTTTATTATCTTCTCCCATATACTTTCCCTCCATACATATATTTTTTAAAAGTTAGTTAAATTTATTCATTATTATTTCTTATCATTTTTGATATTGTCATTTATAATATTTTATAAAAAAGATAGTACTAGTAATTACAACTAATACTCAGATTGTTGATAAACCTATTTGTTAGCTAAAGTATAAAAAAGCCCCATGAAAGGATTTCAATAGGCTCTTTCATGAGCTTTAGCAATTCTTAGGTTTTCGACTTTGAAAAAGTCCTAAATTCGGCACAGGACGTGCCGAGCCGAGCGGCCATCAGGACGATGGCATCGCGAGGGTAGGACTTTTTCAAACAAATAAAAGCTTAGAATTGCTTAGCAAAATGAACGAATGCCCAAGAAATCCTTCAAGGGGCTAATCAATATATAACTTTTCAACAGCCTGAGTATTAGTAATTCCAACTAATACTATCTTTAGTTTAATTTTTATTAATACACATATATATTCTATTTGTTTCCTCTATAATTAATTTCAATTCCTTTAAATCAATTGTTTGTTCCGAATCTGAAAAAGCCTTATCAGGCTCTATATGTGCTTCTATAATAAGCCCATCTGCACCTGCTGCAATAGCTGCTCTACTCATAGGACGCACAAGTTCCCTTCTCCCAGTACCATGGCTTGGATCAACCAAAACCTTTAGCTTTGTTTTTTGCTTAATAACAGGAATAGAATTTAAATCCAACGTATTTCTTGTATAGGTTTCAAAGGTTCTTATTCCTCTTTCACATAATATAATATCATTGTTACCCTCTAATGCTATATATTCTGCTGCATTTAGCCACTCCTCAATTGTTGCACTAAAGGCCCTTTTTAATAATATTGTCTTTTTAGTCTGCCCAACTTCTTTTAAAAGAGGATAATTATACATATTTCTTGTGCCTATCTGAAGCACATCAACAACTTCTATCATATATTCAATATCACGAAGGTCCAAAACCTCTGAAACAATTTTAAATCCATATCTTTCTTTTATATTTTTTAAAATTTCAATACCTTCATCCTTAAGACCTTGAAAACTATAGGGAGAGGTTCTTGGTTTAAATGCCCCCCCCCTTAAATACTCAATATTTAACTCCTTTAAACCTGCCGCTATTTTGTCCATTGTATCGTAATCTTCAACACTACAAGGCCCAGCAATAATTAAAGGTTTTTCCTGCTTTATATTTACATTTTTATCCTTTAAAACCCTTTTTAATTTCATATTTTCACCTACATTGCCCTTATCATATTAGAAAGAATTCCTATTGAATTTTCAATTGCTCTATTCATAAACGTTGGATAATCAACGTGGGCACTTCCATCTGCCTTGTCTGAAATAGATCTTAAAACAACAAATGGAACAGAGTTTAAATAACATACTTGTGCTATTGCTGCACCTTCCATTTCAACTGCATAGGCATTAAACTTTTCTCTAAAATATTTTATCTTTTCCCTTGAATTAATAAATTGATCACCTGATATAATCCTTCCACTATATACTTTAAAATCCTTTAGTGCCTCTGCACTTCTTACTGCTATATCAACTAATTTCTCATCAGCTTTAAAGGAATAAACCTCCATCCTTGGAACTTGACCTACTTCGTATCCAAAGGCAGTTGTATCAAAATCGTGATGTACAAGGTCCGTTGATACAACAACATCTCCAACATTTATTTCACTGTATACTCCACCTGCAATACCAGTATTTATTACTGCATCAACATTAAAATCATCAATAAGTATTTGGGTACAAACAGCTGCATTAACCTTACCTATACCACTTCTAACTACAACAATCTCTTTTCCTAAGAATTTTCCTAAATAAAATTCCATACTTGCCTTCTTTTCTATTCTTTCGACTTCCATTGATTCCTTTATCTTAATAACCTCTTCATCCATTGCACCTATGATACCGATTCTCATAATAACCTCCTATTATATTCTTGTATATTTTGTACAATTGTATCAGCTTTTACATCAGTTGTTATTATAGCACGACCTATACCCTGTGGCAAAACAATTTTTATATTATTATCCACATTTTTTTTATCTTTACATATAATATCCTTAAACCTCTTATAATTATCAATATTTATATTTGTTGGAAGCTCAAAATACTCAAGTATTTTAATTAACCTATCAAAAATATCTTCAGAAATTAGTTTTCTCTTAAGAGCTATATAACTCTCATAAACCATACCAATTGCAACTGCCTCTCCGTGTAGAATATTAAAATCAAACATAGTTTCTACAGCATGCCCTATTGTATGACCAAAGTTTAATATATGTCTCTCTCCTAAATCCAATTCATCCCTTTCCACTATTCCTGCCTTTAGTTTAACACATTCAGAGACAATATATTTTAATTTGTCAATTTCTCTCTCCTTTATTGCCCTTTTATTTTCCTCTATAAATCTAAATAGATTTTCATCAAGAGATAATCCATATTTTATTACCTCAGCCATACCATTTTTAAAATTCCTATAGTCTAAAGTCTTTATAAGGTTTACATCTATATATACCAAATTAGGCTGATAGAAGGTCCCAATAATATTTTTAATTCCATCTAAATTAAATCCATTTTTACCTCCAACGCTGCTATCAGTTTGAGAAATGATTGTTGTAGGAATATATACTAAATTTGTACCCCTTTTGTAGGTTGAGGCTACAAACCCTGCAATATCTCCTACTACACCTCCTCCAAAGGCAATCAAAGTACACCTTCTATCAACATTGTTTTTTAAAAGTGCTCTATAAATATCAAGAATTATTTCTATTCTTTTACTATCTTCACCAGGCTTAATGATATACTTTCCTATTATTTTTTGTTCAAAACTTCTAAAATAATCTGCATAAATAGAATCAACATTTTGGTCAGTTATTATAAATAACTTACCAACCTTTTTCTGTTCAAACCAAAAATTCAAATGAGAATTGGTAGATGTAACTATAACGCTATAGGGATTTTTTAGATTAATTTTTATTTCCTTCATAATAACACCTCAAAAATAAGGATAGCATTTACATGCTATCCTTATTATACAATAAACTTCATTATTTTAAAACACTTACACATCTTGAGCATAATGTTGGATGTTCACTATCCTGTCCAACAGTTTCACTATATACCCAGCATCTTTCACACTTTTCACCTGATGCAACAGATACAACAACTGCAAGCTCCTTATTTTCTTCACTTCTAAATGTATATTCTACTCCATCCTTAATACCTTCGTATAGTTCAACCTTTGAAACTATAAATACTGTTTGAAGATAGTCTCTAACTTCATTTAAGAACTTATATGTGTCTCCCTCTGCATATATTTCTACCTTTGCATTTAATGAATGTCCAATTAATTTATTATTTCTTGCAATTTCAAGTGCCTTTGAAACTTCGCCTCTTATATTTAATATATTATCCCATCTCTTTTCAAGCTCTTCATCCACATATTCTTCAAGTACCCTTGGCCAATCTGCTAAAAGAACACTATCAACCTTCTCATCAAATGTATGTGGCATATATTTCCATATCTCATCTGCTGTAAAGGATAGAACAGGGGCTATCATCTTAACAAGTGAATTTAAAATTCTATACATTACTGTTTGTGCTGCTCTTCTTTCCTTTGAATCTGGCTTTTCTGTATAAAGTCTATCCTTTATTATATCTAAATAGAAGTTACTCATATCAACAACACAGAAGTTGTGTATTGCGTGATATAGTATGTGGAATTCATATCCTTCATATGCCTCAGTAACTTCCTTAGTAAGATGTTGAAGCTTTAGTAGAGCCCACTTATCAAGCTCGTTCATTTCACTGTAATCAACCATATCCTTATTAGGATCAAAGTCATATAGGTTACCTATCATATATCTTGCTGTATTTCTTATCTTTCTATAGACTTCAGAGAGCTGCTTTAGTATATCCTTTGATATTCTAACATCAGTCTTATAATCTGCAGATGAAACCCATAATCTTAAAACATCTGCACCATATTCCTTTATAACATCCATTGGGTCAATACCATTACCAAGGGATTTTGACATCTTCTTTCCTTCTCCATCAACAACCATACCGTGGGTTATAACTGTTCTATATGGTGCCCTTCCTCTTGTTGCAACCGCAGTTAAAAGTGATGACTGGAACCACCCTCTATATTGATCGTTTCCTTCAAGATACATATCTGCAGGCCAGCTTAAATCATCTCTTGTTTCAAGAACACCTGCGTGGCTTGAACCAGAATCAAACCAAACGTCCATTATATCCTTTTCTTTTCTAAATTTTTGTCCACCACATTCACACTTTGTGTTTTCTGGAAGAAGGTCCTTTGCATCCATTTCAAACCAAGCATCCGAGCCCTTCTCCTTAAATATTTCAACTACCTTAGCTATAGTTTCTTCAGTTATTAATTCCTTTCCACAGTCTTCGCAGTAGAATATTGGAATAGGTACACCCCATATTCTTTGTCTTGAAATACACCAGTCTCCTCTGTCTTGAACCATACTTGCAATTCTGTCTTCTCCCCATCCTGGTATCCATTCCACTTCCTTAACTGCCTCAACAGCTTCCTTTCTAAATCCATCTATTGATGCAAACCATTGTTCAGTTGCTCTAAATATAATTGGATTTTTACATCTCCAGCAGTGTGGATATGAGTGAGTTATTCTTTCTTCTGCAAGAAGCATATTTGTTTCCTTAAGGTCGTGTAGAATTGCTTTATTTCCTTCCTTATAAGTTAATCCTTGATACTTGCCAGCCTTCTCAGTAAACCTTCCCTTTTCATCTACAGGATTTAAAACATCTAATTTATATTTCATACCTATTTCAAAGTCTTCTTGACCATGACCTGGTGCTGTATGAACACATCCAGTACCAGATTCTAATGTTACGTGGTCACCCACAATAACCAATGACTCTCTATCTATAAATGGATGATAACAAGTTTGTCCTTCTAATTCGCTTCCCTTAAATGTAGCAAGTATTTCTTCATTTTCAAGATTTGCAGCCTTCTTAACTGCTTCAAGCAATTCCTTTGCAATAACATAAACTTCATCATTGAACTTAGCAAGAACATATTCAAACTCTGGTCCTAAACATATTGCAAGGTTTGCAGGTAAAGTCCAAGTTGTAGTAGTCCAAATTACATAATATATGTTATTTAAATCAACATTTAAATTCTTAAATAGACCTTTATCATCCTTAACTCTAAACTTTACATAAATTGAATTTGATGTTTCGTCAGCATATTCAATTTCCGCCTCTGCCAATGCAGTTTCACAGGATGGACACCAATATACAGGTTTTAATCCCTTATATATATATCCCTTTTTAGCCATTTCTCCAAATACTTCAATTTGCTTTGCTTCGAATTCTGGAGTTAATGTTAAATATGGATTTTCAAAATCACCAATTACACCAAGTCTCTTAAATTGTTCCTTTTGTCTTTCAACTTGGCTTAGGGCATAATCCTTACACATTCCCCTAAACTTAACTGGATCAACATCGCTCACCTTTATTCCAAGTTTTTTTATTGCTTGAAGTTCAATTGGTAGTCCGTGTGTATCCCATCCTGGTACATAAGGTGAATAGAATCCCTTCATTGTTTTATATCTAACTATTATATCCTTTAAAACCTTATTTAGAGTATGACCTAAATGGATGTCGCCATTGGCATATGGTGGTCCATCGTGTAAAATAAAAGACTTATTGTTTTTGTTTTTATCAAGTGCCTTTTTATAAATATTTTTACTATCCCATTCCTCAAGCATTAATGGTTCTTTTTGTGGTAGATTTGCACGCATTGCAAACTCTGTTTGTGGCAAATTAAGTGTTTTACTATAATCCATTTATAATACCTCCCTTTCTAATTTTATCCAATAAAAAACAGACCTATGCCCCTGGGGCGAAGGTCTGTCCGCGGTACCACCCAAATTTATAACTCATTAAGATAACGGCATTCACCGGCTCAGCCTACTTAATTCAGCCTGCAACTCAAGGGTGATTTTCAACAAAGTTAGTTTATGGGCTCTCACCAACCCCCACTCTCTGTAAAACATCCTTTGCCTACTCGTCCCTGTCATCGTTTTTTATATTTACCCATAAATATACAATAAACTAAAAATTATGTCAAGTAATTATTTTTCATTTGTTATGTATTCCTTGTCAAGATTCTCAAGTTCAGATTGAAGAAGTGCTCTAAATCTGCTCTTAAACATATTGTACTCATTTTTTAATATTTCATATTCTTTATTGATTTCAAGTACCCTTTCTTCTGCCTTCTTCACAAGCTCATTTGCAGCCTCCTGTGCATTCTTTATAATTAGTTCTGCCTCCTTTTTAGAGCTTTCCTTCGCTTGATCTGCTGCAGATTGTGCAAGTAAAAGTGTATTTTGAAGTGTACTTTCTAAGTTTACATAGTGGCTCAATTTTTCATTTAATGCTTCTATCTTTTCCTTTAAATTTAAATTCTCCTTATATAGCTTTTCATAATCCTCACTTAGCTGTTCTAAAAACTCATCAACTTCATCAATATCGTATCCTCTAAAATTTTTTTAAACTCTTTATTTATTATCTCGTTTGGTGTTATTGTCATCTTTATTCCTCCCCTATACATATTTTTTTATTGATACAACAAACCTTTGACTTTTTGTATTTCTAACAACAGAGTTAAAAACGAATCTTCCAAATCCCTTAACCGAAACAATATCTCCTCTATCTAATTTGTAGCTTTGATCATCATTTGATATATAATTGACCTTTACATTTCCCTGTTTTATTAAAGAAGAAGCTTCACTTCTTGAAAGATTGTAAACTTCAGAAATTACAGCATCCATTCTTAAGGATGCTACATTTATCATAATTTCCTTTAAGGATTCAGCTTTTTCTCTTGCTATTTCATAAGGAATCCTTTCAAGCTTAACACCTGTGTGTTTTATCTTATTTAGATTAAATATAATATAATCACTTAACTCTCGTGCTACATATATTTCTGCTCCATCATCAAAAACATTAATGTCTCCTATTTTCTCCCTTTTTATGCCTAAAGATAATAACGCACCAAGATAATCCCTGTGACTTAGTTTCTCAAACTTAAAATTACCACTCACTTTAATTATATCTACCGGAAAATCCGTATCTACATCAACTCTACTTATAAGAGCAACCGCCCTTTCATAATTACCTTTACCACCGAAATATTTAATATAGATATCCCTTCCATTTGATAATAAATTTAAAAAATACTGTTCATCAGGTGTTAAAAAATCTGTAAATTCCTCCTGCCAAGTTCTTTCTACTCTATTTACCATATCAATTAGTTTAACATATACTTCCTTTTTTTCTTCATTTCTTCTTAAAAAAACATCTATATTCATTTAATCACCATATTATAAAATTATAGTTTTAATAAATTCTAAAAATAATATTGCCAGCATTGGTGAAAAATCAATAGGAGTATTGGGCAAGAGTTTAAATTGAAGCCTATAGAAGGGTTCTTTTATAGGATCTATTATAATTCCTATTATTCTTAAAACTTGATTGTTGTGCCTATTTGGAACAACCCAAGACAAAAGAGCATCTAAAAATATTAGAAACTCTAAAAGATTTACAAACTTAAAAAAGGCATACCTTAATGCATCAGTCATTTTTTACCTCCTGTTACTCCATTGAAAATATATCACTTTTGCTAAATATATTCTTAAGTTCATTTTCTATTTCAACGCCCTTAGGTGTAATGAGATATATACCTCTCTCATTATCAACCTTCTGCAATGAGCATTCTAAAGCATAAACTGCCCCCGATACTGCATCTAAAAGTCTTCGTGCTATATTTTTTTCTGCATCAGCTATGTTCATAATAACAATATTTTTAACCTTAAGTTCATCTATCAAATCTTGAATATCCTCACCTAATGTTTGGGGATTTTTAACAACAATCCTTGGAGTTATTGTTTTGCTTTTTATGCTAACAATTTTACCCTTTGTTTCTCTAATATCCTCAAAATTAAGCTCTTCTTCCATCTCCTCAACTTGTTTTTCTACCTTTTCAGCCTGTTCTTCCTCATCAACAATTCCAATTGTACCAAGTATCTTATTTAACACATTACTCATTGTTAATATCCTCCTTTTTATAATATCTTTCTCCAAATATACCAGTTCCTACACGTATTATATTTGCTCCTTCCTCTATTGCAATATCAAAATCATCTGTCATTCCCATTGAAAGATATTGAATATCGAAGTTATCATATTTTAATTTTTTTACTTCTTCATATAAGAACTTCATTCTTTTAAAATAATACCTTGTTTTATCTATATCTTCATTAGGTGGTATACACATAAGGCCCTTTATTCTTATGTTTTTAAGCCCAGATATTCTTTTACAAAAATCAAATAATTCCTCTTCATACACACCATATTTTGTTTCTTCTTTGCCTATGTTTACTTGTATAAGTACATCCATTATTTTATTAATCTTCTCTGCCCTTTTGTTAACTTCTAATGCAAGTTCATAGTCATCTAATGAATGAATAAGTTCAACTTTATCTATTATATATTTAACCTTGTTTTTTTGTAAATGTCCTATAAAATGCCATCTTACATCCTTTACTTCTTCATATTTTTTTATAAATTCCTGAACCTTGCTCTCACCAAAAACATAAAGTCCTACATTTTTAGCTTCAATTAACTTCTCTACAGAATGTGTTTTAGATACCCCCACCAATATTATGTCGCTACTATCCCTTCCACATAATTCACAGACACTCTTAATTTTTTCATTTATATAGCTAATATTATCGGCAATCCCCATAAAATCACCTCTTTATTCTTTGCTTATCCTTTAAATTTTTAGGATTTACAACCACTTCATCGTTATCCTTTAGAGTAGAATCAGAAGTAACACATACTTTATAATCCATATGACTTATTTTAATTGGCTTAAAATATACATATTCACCCTTTTTAATGAAAACGCCCTTTTCTCCATTATAATCAACAACAGACTCACGTGGCAAAATATATCCATAATACCTAGATTTTATTATATACCCATCAAAATACCTTTGTAAATTGAATTCTACTAAATCAAACTGAGTAGACAATACTATAAATATATTTTCGTTTTTTATAAAATAATCTTTAATGGTACAACTATATTGTTCTCCATTAACTTCTAATATCATTTCTTTATTCTTCTTTAAAGTTTTAAGCTCATCCTTGTTAGTAACAATACACATATACCAAAGAGTGTTATCAACCATTTTAATTCCTTCATTTTTTTTAGAATCCTTAAGAGATAGTATATCTTCTTTGGTAATATTTTTTATATTATTTAATGTGTATTTATTTTCAGCACCATCTATATATAAAAATACTCTTCCCTGTATTGGACTTTTTATATTTTCATACAAAACCTTATCCTTTTTTACGACATCTCCATTTTGAATCTTTAAAGCCTTATTATTTAACTCTCCATTTTTTAAAACTACTTCATTCATTACATATATTCCCTCAAAATAGGATTTATCTTCATACCATTCCTGTTGTATTTTTACTGTTTTATATTCAGTATTTAATGCTACTATACAAAGAACAATTGCTAAAATAATAGATATTATTGCTGTGTATTTTATCAAAAATTGTTTTTTAACCACAATAAAATACCTCCTCTTTTTATATTATTTCTTCAAAAAAGAACAAAATCCTTCACGATTTTTTAATTTTTATATAGATGAACATAATTTAATATAAAACATATAATAATAAAATTCAGACACACTAAAACATAGGAGGAGATTGAAGGAGTATTGAGGAAAAAGGAGGCTATCTAATTTAATACTGGATAAACAAATTTTAAGAATATTTATACCTATATTTCAAATTTGTATTTATTTTTCCCTTATGTTATTATATAATCAAACAAATAATAAACTCAATAATTTGTTGGGAGGTTTTATAATGATTTCCGTAAAGGTGGTAACCTTTGCAAAAGAGGTTTTCCACAAACACGATGAGTCCTTTAACTAGGCCATCCATAATAGCTCATCCAAAATATTAAAGAAAGGAGTGTATATTATGGACATCGGCAACATTAAGATGGTTAAAGAGACTATAATAGACACAAAAAATACTACTACTAAAAATGATAAGGCAACTTCTAATAAACCAGGTTGCATAAAGATGAACGATTACTTTGCATTTTAATATAATATAAAAAAATTAAAGGGACCTAAGGTCCCTTTAATTTTTTATATTATTATACACAAAACTCCACTATTTCCTTCATTTATTATCTTCTGTAGAACTCTCTGTAGTTTTTCCTGTACATCCTCAGGCATCATATAAACCTTATTTTGTAATCCTTCCTTAACAAGTTCCTCCAAGGATTTCCCAAACATATTAGACTGCCATATTCTTTGAGGGTCATTTTCAAACTCTTCCATCATAGACTTAACAAGTTCTTCACTCTGCTTTTCTGTTCCAACAATTGGAGATACTTCTGTTTCAACATTTGCCCTAATAATGTGAAGTGATGGTGCACTTGCTCTTAATTTAACTCCAAATTTGTTACCCTGTCTTACTATTTCAGGTTCTTCAAGCTTTAATTCTTCAAGCTGAGGTGGAACTAAACCATATCCAACATCCCTTGCATCCTTTAGAGCATCTGAAATTTTATCATATTCCTTCTTTGCAAAGGATAGATCCCTCATTATTTCAAGCAAATGATGTTCTCCATTAATATCATATCCAGCTATTTCACCAAGAACTCTAAAGAACAAACCATCCTTAACCTTCATTGAAACTACAGCTGTTCCCTCTCCAAGTCTAATATCATCAAGATTTACATCCCCAACAAATTCATATTGTCTATAATCAAGAACAGTAGGTTTTATATCCTTTATTTTATCCAAACCTGCAATTGAATTCTTAACAGCATTAACAAAATTTCTCTTTAACCAGTGATCATAGGATAGCTTTTCAACCCACTCTGGTATTCTAATGCCTATTTCCTTTATTGGGAATTCATATAAAACTCTTTCTAATATATTCTTAACGTCTTCTATCTTCATATTAAGTGCATCAACTGTATAAACAGGCACCTTATATTTATCCTCTAAATTCTTTCTTAAATTAATTGTATCTGGATTATATGGATGTGTTGTATTTAAAACTACAACAAAGGGTTTGTTTATCTTTTTAAGTTCATTTATAACCTTCTCCTCGGCGTATATATAATTTTCCCTTGGTATATCGGCAATAGAACCATCTGTTGTTACAACAATTCCTATTGTTGAATGTTCATTTATAACTTTTCTTGTTCCTAATTCTGCAGCTTCAACAAAAGGAATTTCCTCTTCGAACCAAGGAGTCTTAACCATTCTTGATTCACCATTTTCAATATGTCCAGAAACCCCATCAATAATGTATCCTACACAGTCTACCATTCTAACACGCATCTTAGCATTATCATTTAACTCAATTTCAACTGCTCCATCACTTGGTATAAACTTTGGTTCAAATGTTGATATAGTTTTTCCTGAACCACTTTGTGGAAGTGTATCCTTTGCCCTATCCCTTACAGATTGATTAGGAATGTTTGGTAAAACTAAAAGCTCCATTACTCTTCTTATGAATGTTGATTTTCCTGTTCTAACAGGACCAACTACACCTAAATAAATATCCCCCTGTGTTCTTTCGGCTATCTCCTTGTATATATCCAATCCTTCCACAATGTTACCTCCTTCTACAAACCTTCTATGTAATAATATTATTTTTAAAATAATTTTAGAACAAAAAAATAATAAAAACTGAAGTGTTTGCAGAAAAAACAACCACTTGCCTTAATATAACTATTAAGGCAAGTGGTTCAGGCTGTTGACAAACCCATTTATTAGCTAAAGTATGAAAAAGCCCCATGAAAGGATTTCAAAAGGGCATATTTCATGAGCTTTAGCAATTATTGCTTTTCGACTTTGAAAAAGTCCGTAATTCGGCACAGGACGTGCCGAGCCGAGCGGCAATCAGGACGATGGCATCGCGAGGGTAGGACTTTTTCAAATAAAGAAAAGCTTAGAATTGCTTAGCGAAATGAACCGATGCCTAAGAAATCCTTCATGGGGCTAATCATTATATAACTTTTTCAACAGCTTGAGGTTTTTTAAATTATGATTTCTAATTCGCTCTTTTTATCCCTTGTCATAAGCTCATTAACTGCTTCTCGTGGATTTCTGTTATTAAATAATACATCATAAAGGGCATTTACAATTGGCATCTCTACACCTACATTCTTTGCTAAATTATATACTGCCTCTGTTGCGTGAACACCCTCAACAACCATACCAATACTATCCATAGCAGACTTTAAATCCATACCTTGACCAAGCAGAATTCCACATCTTCTATTTCTTGAATGCATACTTGTACAAGTTACTATTAAATCCCCAATTCCGGCAAGACCTGCAAAGGTCATTGGATTTGCACCAAGCTTTACACCAAGCCTTGTTATTTCTGCAATACCACGTGTCATTAAAGCAGCCTTAGTATTGTCTCCATAGCCTAAACCATCTGATATACCTGCAGCAAGTGCAACTATATTCTTTACAGCTGCACCAATCTCAACTCCAACAACATCAGTGTTTGTATATACTCTAAAATTTGAATCCATAAAAACGTCCTGTATGTATAAAGCGGACTCTATATTTTCAGATGCTGCTACAATAGTTGTTGGAATTCCAACCGAAACCTCTTCAGCGTGGGTTGGACCGGATAAAACAACTACTTCATTGTTTGGACATTCTTCCTTTATTATCTCAGACATCCTTTTATATGTGGTATTTTCAAGTCCCTTAACTAAACTTACTATAATCTGTCCCTCTGTTAAAAAGCTACTTGCCTGCTTACATACAATTCTAAGAGCATGCGAAGGAACTGCAAATACAATTATTTCTTTGTCCTTAATGCATTCACTAAGCTCTAAAACTCCCTTTACACCATCTGGAATTTCTACATTTTTTAAATATTTTGTATTAGTATGATTATTATTTATCTCCTTTAACAAATCCTCATTTTTATCCCAAACTTCAACACTATATCCTTTTTTAGCTAAATGTATAGCTATTGCACTTCCCCAGCTTCCCGCACCTAAAATACCTATCTTCATATTAATCCTCCTGTTTTGATCTATATATAAATCTAATTGGTGTTCCCTCTAATCCAAAATGTTGTCTTAACTGATTTTCAAGATATCTTGCATAGGAAAAATGAACTATCTCTGGATCATTAACAAAGAAAACAAATGTAGGAGGTTTTGTTGATACCTGTGTAACATAATAAATCTTTAATGCCTTACCCTTTTCAATCGGTGGCTGCTTCATCATCACAGCCTCGCTAATTACTTCATTTAAGGCACCTGTTTTTATTCTCATAGCATGCTGGTCTGCAACATATTTTATAAGTTCTATAAGTTTATTTATTCTTTGACCTGTTTTAGCAGATATAAATATTATTGGTGCATAGTCTAAGAAGGCTAAATCCCTTCTAATATTTTTAGTAAATTCATTTATTGTTTTATCATCCTTTTCAATAGTATCCCATTTATTTACAACAATTACTACACCTTTTCCAGCCTCGTGGGCATAACCTGCTATTCTCTCATCCTGTTCTGTTACTCCATCATTGGCATCAATCATAACAAGGCAGACATCTGCTCTTTCTATTGCAGTTATTGATCTTAAGACACTATATTTTTCAACATCTTCCTTAACCTTGCTCTTTCTTCTTATACCTGCTGTATCTATAAATAAAAACTTATCCTCACCAATTTCAACATAGCTGTCTATAGCATCTCTTGTTGTTCCTGGTATATCACTTACAATTGATCTTTCTTCTCCAACTATCTTATTTAAAAGGGTTGATTTTCCTGCATTAGGACGTCCAATAATAGCAACCTTAATTTCAGGAGACTCCTCTTCATCATCCCCAGTCTTTTTAAAGTGCTTTACTATTTCATCCAGCATATCCCCAAGTCCTAATCCAAGGGCTGCAGAAATTGAAATAGGTTCTCCTAATCCAAGGTTATAAAAATCGTATTTGTTATTTTCCATTTCTATATTATCTATCTTGTTAACTGCAAGCACTATAGGTTTATTAGTTCTTCTTAGCATATTTGCAACTTCATAGTCATCTGCTGTTATTCCTGTTTTGCCATCAACAATAAAAAGAATAACATCTGCTGTTTCTATTGCAATTTCTGCCTGCTTCCTCATCTGTTTTAATATGATATCTTCACTATCCATCTCAATTCCACCAGTATCTATTAATGTGAATTTATTATTTAACCACTCTACTTCACAATATAATCTATCCCTTGTAACTCCTGGTGTATCCTCAACTATTGCAATTCTTCTACCAGCCAACCTGTTAAATAAGGTAGATTTACCAACATTAGGTCTTCCTATAATTGCTACTATCGGCTTTGACATTCTATCACCTCACGCTCTATATTTTCTATTAAGTCTTCTCCTGTAAACTTACATTTTATTATTTTAGCATTTAGTATTCTGCTTAGTTCATCTATACTTATATCATCTAATAATACATCTTCATAGGCCTTAAACATATTAGATGATAATAACAGCACTGTGCCATCAACTTTACCCTTTAACTGTTCAATTAAATCCTTTCCTGTTAAAAGACCTGTTACTGTTATTTTTTCTCCAAAGAAATTATTTATAATAGGATAAACCTTTATATCAACATTAAATTTGCTATTAATCTTTTTTGAAATGTTTTTTATAAAATTATAGCTTGACACACCTGTTGCTATTGAGAACTTTTTGCCCTTACCGTCAAATTCAAAATAATCAATATCATCCTCAACACATCCTTCAAAAAATCTAATCATACCTATTCCATCCTCAAGCTGCTCAAAATCATCATAATGTCCATAATTTGGCAATTCTTCCTTAGCCATAATATAGAACTCATCTGCCAATCTAACAAAGGGTATACCAATCTCTCCTTCAATCTCATTTTGTATTTTTTCAACCTGTTCTATTACTTTTTTTGAAGACTCCTCATCGAAGGATTGTAATGGATATAATCCCTCTCTAAACTTTGTTATACCAACAGGTACCACTGCCACATTTGATATATTAGGGTACATAGTATATAAATCCCTTATTGTGCGTTCAAGTTCCTCTCCGTCATTTATACCTTTGCATAAAACTATCTGGCAGTTTACCTTTATACCTGCATCCGTCAGCTTCTTTAAATATTCTAATACCCTTCCAGCCCTTTTGTTATTCAACATTTTAACCCTAAGTTCTGGGTTCGTTGTATGAACTGAAACATTTATTGGACTGATTTTAAACCTAATTATTCTATCTATATCCTCATCCTTCATATTTGTAAGGGTTATAAAATTACCCTGTAAAAAGGAGAGTCTTGAATCATCATCTTTAAAATACAATGTATCCCTCATACCCTTAGGTAGCTGGTCTATAAAGCAAAAAATACACTTATTTGAACATCTTCTTGGATTATTGATATAAGGGTCATCAAACTCAATACCTAAATCTTCATAGGGGTCTTTTTTAATTGATACTTCTTTAATATCTCCATTTTTTTTCTTTAGTTTTATATTAATGTTACTATCTGTGGTTATATATCTGTATTCAATAGTGTCTAATACATCAACACCATTAATTGAAATAATCTCATCAAAGGGTTCTATACCATATTTTTGTGCTATGCTATTTCTTGCAACGTCTGTAACTACTATATTCTTTCTTTGGTATTCCATACACTTCACTCCATTTGTAATTTCATTATGTAATGATAACATTTATAATAAAAATATGCAATATTAAGGATAAATAAAGCCATGAATAAAATTATTTAAATTTATCCATAAAAATTATTAACAAACCTAATTGTTAGCTAAAGTAAGAAAAAGCCCCATGAAAGGAATGCTTAGGCCGTAGAACGGAGGCCCAAGAAATCCTTCATGGGGCTAATCAATATATAACTTTATCACCAATCTGCTGAATAAAATTGTTTAAATTTATTCATGGCTTTATTTGTAAATTATTTATTCTCGAATAAAGGAAGTATAATAGTAAAGGTTGTACCTTTGTTTACTTCACTATCAACATATATGTCTCCTTTAAACATCAAAACAATATGCTTCACAATAGCAAGCCCAAGACCAGTACCTCCCATTGACCTTGACCTTGCCTTATCAACTCTATAGAACCTTTCAAAAAGTCTTGGTAGATGTTTTTTAGAAATTCCAATACCAGTGTCTCTTACTTCAATCCTTGCATTGTTGTCATATTTCTCAAGTTTTAAATTTACCTCACCATTTGGTGGAGTATATTTTATAGCATTATCTACCAAGTTAATTATCATCTGTTTAAATTTATCTCTATCTCCGTAAATATATAACTGTTCTTCGCAGCTATCAATAGATAACCTAATATTCTTCTCAAGAGATATTCTTTCCATAATATAATAAACTTCATTTATACATTCATTCAAACACACCTTTTGAAAGTTAATTGCATAATCCTTGTTTTCAAGCTCTGATAGAGTTAATATATCATTTATCAATCTTGATAGCCTCTCTGACTCAACATATATAATATCTAAGAATTTATCTCTTGTCTCTTTATCCTCAACATATTTTAAAGTCTCAGCAAAGCCCTTAATTGATGTAAGTGGGGTTTTTAACTCGTGGGACACGTTTGCCACAAACTCCGACCTCATATTTTCAAGAGCCTTTATTTTTGTTACATCGTGAATAACAAGTAGAACACCAATTATATTTCCTGTTCCATAATCCGATACTGAAATAGACTTAACCTGAAGTATCCTTTCCTTTTCCCCATGCATTATTATTTCAACAGGTGTTTCATCAGGATTATTTATAAGTTCATCTATCCTGCTATCTCTTATTACCTCTAAAATATATCTATTTTTTGTTTCACCCTTAACATTAAATATTTCCTTTGCTGCAGGATTAATTAATACAATATTTTTTTCAGTATCAACAAATATAACTCCATCATCCATACTATTTAAAATAGAATAAAGTTTATTTTTCTTATCATTTAAATCCTTAATTGTTTCTTCTAATCTACTTGCCATCAAATTAAAGGAATGACTTAATTGTCCTATTTCGTCTGCCTCATAAAATTCTATTCTCTTTTCATACTGTCCTAATGCAATCTTTGTTGCTGTATTGGTCAATTTTTTTATTGGATTAATTATAAAATTTAGCTTAAATATAACCATAATACAGGTAAAAATAAATGTAAAAAATATACCTGCAATAGCATATTGAATAAAATCAAATCTAAATTGAAGAGTATCTGAAACATAGGTATATAAATTGTACTTATTTAAAATTATATAGAAGAGATAAAAGTTTAAAATCACACAGAACAATATTATAGGCATTATAAAAAATATCAATTTTTTTCTCATAAAATCACCATTAATCCTTAAACTTATATCCGATTCCCCTTACAGTTTCAATATATCTTGGATTTTTATCATCATCCTCAATCTTTTGTCTTAGGTGCCTAACATGGACATCAACTGTTCTTGTTTCACCATAATATTCATAACCCCATATTCTGTCTAATAGGAAATCACGTGTCATAACCTTTCCCTTATTTAAGACAAGAAGTTTAAGTAGTTCAAACTCCTTTAATGTCAACTCTATTTTCTTTCCATCCTTTATAACTTCGTGTCTTTCTAAATCTATAGTTAAGCTACCTATGTTGATTACATTCTGCTGCTTTTCATCCTTTGAATTTCTTCTTAAAACAACCTTTATTCTCGCTACAAGTTCACGTACAGAAAAGGGCTTAGTTATATAATCATCTGCACCAAGTTCTAATCCTAATATCTTGTCAAATTCCTCTCCCTTTGCAGTCAACATAATTATAGGAATGTTGGACAGTTCATCATCCCTTTTAATTTTTTTACAAACCTCAAATCCATCCATTTCAGGAAGCATTATATCAAGCAATATCAAATCTGGTTTCTTTTCATAGGCAATATTTATTCCTTCAGTTCCATTTAAGGCATAATAAACCTTATATCCATTCATTTCAAGGTTGTACTTTATAAGTTCTACTATATGAAGTTCATCATCAATTATTAGTATCTTTTCTGATGCCATAGGTTTACCTCCTTAGAGTGAAATAAAGGTACCAATTCTACCTGTATTGTTGTTTACTCTATATGAATAGAATAAATCATTATTGCATTTTGTGCAAATATTGGATAAGAAAATATTATTATTTAATATACCTAAATCTAATGCCTGATTTTTATTTTCCATAAATAAATCTACGTAATATTTTTCATCTCTTTTTTCTCTATAATGAAATTTATTAAATACATCCTCTCCTACTTCAAAGCAACAAGAAGCAATAGCAGGCCCAAGTATAACATACATATTTCCTGTATCAGAATTAAATTCCTTTACCATTTTTTCTATTGTTTTTCCTAATATTCTTTTATCTGTACCCTTCCATCCTGCGTGTACAACAGCAATAATTTCTTTAATATAATCAACTACAATTATTGGAACGCAGTCAGCAGTAAAAATACCTATTGGTATTTCCTTTTCATTGGTAATTAACGCATCTCCAAACTTACCCTTTACCTCTCCATAATTTTCACTATTTACAATGTAGATTTCATCACCGTGAACTTGTCTTAAATAAACAGCTTTATCAATATTCATATTATTGTCAGTTAGAGCCTTAAATAAATTTTTTTGGGCACACTTATCTTCAGTATATATACCTAAATTATGTTGACTAAAGTCTCCTTCACTATATCCTCCGATTCTTGTTGAAAAAAAATGTTTTATTCCTAACGCATCTATTTTATTATTTTTTAAATACAAACTACCATTTATATTAAAATACTTAAATTCCATAAAATCACCACTTTATTTCTACTATTTTATTATTTTCCAATGATTTCTTAACATCTATTATTCTTTGATTAGTTGAGCCTACAAAGGATTTTTTTAAAGTCCTCTGCTCCTGTATAAATGGTCCATCAATTAATATATCTATATTTTTTAAAAGTTCTAATTTATCCTTTTCATTTATAATGTCTTCAAATATATACCCTGTATAGCATATAATATGGATATTTTTCTCCTTTAACATTTTTGCTAAAATTGAAAACTTATCTGCCTGAATTAAAGGATCACCGCCTGAAAAGGTAACACCATCAATAAATTTATTTTTTAGTATATCGTTATATATATATTCTAATTCTACCTCATACCCTCCATCTAATGGGTGAGTATCTTTATTATGACATCCTTTGCAGTTATGTATACATCCCTGAGAAAATATTACATATCTTATCCCAGGCCCATCTACTAAACTTTCTCTATTAATACCTGCTATTCTTAATTTCACAATATCACCACTTCCATTATAATATAATACTAAAAATTTAGCATGCCCTTATATTAAAAGCATGCTAAATTTATGTTAAATTTTATTTGTATAAAAATTAATTATAATGTCTAACTATAATTTTCAAATATGTTTAACTCTCATCTCAAGTTCCTTTAACTTTGCATCGTTAAATCTATCGGTTGTTGATAAATAACCTGTTATTCTTCTTATTCTTCTAATGTCACTTCCTTGGCATACAGGACATTCATCTTCATTTATTACTCCCCTATATCCACAAATCCTACACTCGTCAATTGGGAAGTTCACTCCTGCATATCCTATGTCACATTCCTTCATCCACTTAATTATCTTTTCAAAGGCATCTAAGTTATGCTCAAATGTGGATGGAAGTTCTACATATGATATGTGTCCCCCGTTACATAGACTGTGGAACTTACCTTCAATTCTTATCTTTTCAAACATACTTATTTCATAATAAACAGGTATATGGTAGGAATTTGTGTAGTAATCCTTATCTGTAACACCCTTTATTAATCCATACTTCTCTCTATCTTTAGGAACAAAACGTCCTGAAGTTCCCTCTGCTGGTGTTGCATATGCAACAAAATTTAGTCCTGTTTCCTCACTTGTTCTGTCACAATAGTCTCTTAGATGTTTAATTATTCTTAATCCTAACTCTAATGCCTCTTCATCTTCTCCATGATGTTTTCCAATAAGTGCTATTAGAGTTTCAGCAAGACCTATAAATCCAATTCCCAATGTACCATTTTTAATTGCTTCCAATATTTCATCATCATCTTTTAGGTTTTCTGAACCCATATAAAGCTTTTGTCCCATTAAGAATGGTAAATCCTTTACTCTAAGCTTTGCTAAAATATTAAATCTATGAAGAAGCTGTTCCTTGCAAAGTTCAAGAATATTATCAAATTCTTCAAAGAAGCCATCTATATTACCATAACCTGCCTTTAGAGCTAATCTTGGAAGATTTATTGTTACAGGTGCAATATTACCTCTACCCGCCGATATTTCAAGACCATTTCTATTTTGAATAGTTCTTGTTCTACATCCCATATAGGATATTTCATCACCATATTTTTTATTAAAGCTTGAATCCATAAAGCTAAAGGTTGGATTCATCCTGTGGGAAGCAACCTTTATTGCCAATTTAAATAAATCATAGTTAGGATCACCTTCATTTAGGTTAACTCCTTCTTTAACTCTAAACACTAAATTAGGAAATATTGGGCTTTCTCCTTTTCCTAATCCTTTATCAAACACCTCTAAAACTGCTCTAATAACCAATCTTCCCTCTTCAGTTGTATCAGTTCCAAGGTTTATTGAGCTAAATGGAACTTGAGCCCCTGCTCTTGAATGCATACTATTTAGGTTATAAATCAGAGCCTCCATAGCCTGAAATATTTCTTCATAGGATGGCTTTTCCTTGAGATTTCTTATAACCTCCGCCATCGATTTATCAAAATGTGGAAAGCTTTGACCTCCATACATATCATTTTGATTACTTTGAAGAATTATTGCTGCCTGTGCAGTTGCAGATGAAATTCTCTTTGGAGGTCTGATATAGCCGTAACCTGTATTAAATCCATTTAATAAAAGCTTAGTTAAATCTATTTGAAGGCAATTCAATGTTTTTCCATAAAAATCTAAGTCATGTATATGTATGTCACAATTAACATGAGCCTTTGCAATGTGGGCCGGAATTACATTGGATAAATAATATTGTTTACTTGCTGCTGATGCTATTTGAAGCATTTTTGCTGACGGCGAATTGCCTATATTTGCATTTTCTCTGCTTGTTTCTACTAATATTTCTCTAACAATATCCATAAGTTCAGTCTTTGCTTCTCTATATCTTGTTCTTTTTGCTCTATATAAAATATATGCCTTTGCGGTCTTGGCATGTCCATCTTCAATTAATACCTTTTCAACACAGTCCTGTACAAATTCAACTGTAGGAATTTCGTCCTGTGGTAAAACAGAAGCCATATAATTTATTACTTTATCTGCAATGCTGTCTGCCATTGCAAAATCTGAACCACCAACCTCTCTTGCAGCCATAAAAATAGCCCTTGAAATCTTTTCTTTACTGAAGTTTACTATTCTTCCGTCTCTTTTTCTTATTTGGCTAAACATTGTAACACCCCTTCTATTTTTCCTGAAGTAATTTTTGAAGCTCTTGTAAAAAAGTATTTATATCTTTAAACTGTCTATAGACAGACGCAAACCTTACATAGGCAACATCATCTAAATTCTTCAATCTCTCCATAACAAGTTCCCCAATAAAGCTACTTTCTATTTCCTGTTCCATTGAATTAAATACTATTCTCTCAATGTCATCTGCAATGGCCTCAATACTTGTTATTGAAACTGGTCTTTTTTCACATGATTTTAATATACCATTTAATATTTTTCTCTTATCAAAGGGTTCTCGTGTTCCATCTCTTTTTACAACATAGATTGGCATATCCTCAATTATTTCATATGTAGTGAATCTTTTTTGACAACTAAGACACTCTCTACGTCTTCTTATAGAGGAATGGTCTTCATTATGTCTTGAATCTAAAACCTTTGTTTCGATATGATTACAGAAGGGACACCTCATCTAATCACTCCAGACATCAATATTTAGTATACCTTGAATATTATATTTACTATATATAGTTTTGTCTACTAGTAAAAAAATTATTATGTTAGATAAGATATATATAAATGCATGTAGCTTATGATATCTTATTTTTTCTCCATTTCATATAATCACTTATCTATTGAAATTTCATCCTGTCTTTCTATTAGTATAACATCTATGCCTAATGTCTTTATAGAGCTCCAAGGAATGATTATTTCTTCTCTTTTTTTAAATATTGAAAAAATACCTCCTTCAGGCGGAAGTACAATGCTCTCTATTCTATTAAAGGCATCATCAAATATAATATCACTAATAAAGCCAAGTTTTTTGCCGCTTACTACATCAATAACCTCCATTTGCCTCAATTGTGATAAAGTTATAAACTTATCATCTTTATTTTTCATTAATATCAACCCCCTAAAAAATTATATTCTTTTAATAGATTAATAATTCATTTTAAATTTTTTAGGAATCAAAATAAAAGCTCTATATAGTAAAAAACTATATAGAGCTCAGGCTGTTGAAAAAGTTATATATTGATTAGCCCCATGAAGGATTTCTTAGGCATTCGTTCTACGGCCTAAGCATTCCTTTCATGGGGCTTTTTCATACTTTAGCTAACAATTAGGTTTGTCAATAATTTATCTATATAGTATAAAAACTATATATATTTTCTCATATGGGAAAGTGCTGATTTTTCAAGCCTTGAAACTTGTGCCTGTGATATACCTATTTCATCAGCTACCTCCATTTGTGTCTTGCCTTCAAAAAACCTTAAGGTTAAAATAAGCTTTTCTCTACTTGATAGTTTTTGAAGTGCTTGTTTTATAGATATATTCTCAATCCAACTATCATCTGTATTTTTATTGTCACTTATTTGGTCCATAACATATATAGCATCTCCACCATCATGATAAATAGGCTCAAATAAAGAGATTGGATCTTGTATAGCATCCAGTGCAAATACAACTTCTTCCCTTGGAACATCAAGTTCCTTTGCTATTTCTGATACAGTTGGTTCTTTATTATTTTTTGATATAAGGCTATCTCTAACCTGCAGTGCTCTATACGCTATATCCCTTAAGGACCTACTTACCCTTATTGAATTATTGTCTCTAAGGTACCTTCGTATCTCACCTATCACCATAGGAACTGCATATGTAGAAAACTTAACATTTTGACTCAAATCAAAATTATCTATAGCCTTTATAAGACCAATACAGCCAACTTGAAACAAATCGTCAACATTTTCCCCTCTATTATTAAATCTTTGAATCACACTAAGAACAAGCCTTAAATTACCCTTTATAAACTTTTCCCTTGCCTCTTTATCACCATTTTTCATCTTTATTAAAAGCTCCTGCATTTCTTCATTTGATAGTATTGGCAACTTTGATGTATTTACTCCACATATTTCAACTTTGTTTGTCTGCATAAAACCAACCCCTTCAGAAGTTTGTATTAAAATTATTTCCGAAGGGATTATTATTTATTCATATTATTTTATGTCATTTTTGTTATTTCTTTCCTTAGTCTCTTTATAATTCTTTTTTCCAATCTTGATATATATGATTGAGATATGCCTAAAATATCGGCAACCTCCTTCTGTGTTTTCTCCCCACCACCTGAAAGTCCAAATCTTAGGCTAACAATTTGTTGTTCTCTTTTTGTAAGTTTTCCCATAGCATTTCTTAAAAGCTGTTTTTCAACATCATCTTCTATATAGTTAAAAATCATATCAGAATCGGTTCCAAGTATATCAGACAATAAAAGTTCATTGCCATCCCAATCAACATTTAAAGGCTCATCAAAGGATACTTCAGCTTTAATTCTACTGTTTCGTCTTAAATACATTAATATTTCATTTTCAATGCATCTTGATGCATAGGTTGCAAGCTTAATCTTTTTAACTGGATCAAAGGTATTTACAGCCTTAATTAAACCAATTGTTCCTATTGACACTAAATCCTCAACACCAACTCCTGTATTTTCAAATTTTCTTGCGATATAGACAACAAGTCTAAGGTTTCTTTCTATTAATACGTTTTTTACGCTTTCGTCACCTGCTCTTAATTTATCCACAAGTTCCTTTTCTTCTTCATTTGAAAGTGGAGGCGGAAGAACATCATTTCCACCAACATAATATACCTCATCTAAACCTAATATGCTGCTGTATATTTCCCTTAATTTTTTCAAAATAGTATCGATGACAAGTCGCAGCATTTTCATATTATTTAACCTCCCAACTAATAATATCCGGATATGCAATAGCTTGGTAATCTTCCTTTTTTGAAAGATGCTCCTTTGATAGGGCTATTATTGGATTTTTAATAATACCTATCTTATCCTTTGTGAAAACATAAATATAATCTACCCTAAAGCCTATAAGTATTCCATTTTGCACACCTATTGTTGTATAAGGTATTACCCTTAATCTTTTGTTTATTTCATAATCTTCTATCTGAGTTATTTGTTTTTCATCCTTCAATATTTCTATTATTTCATTTGGTAAAATTCCAGAGATATAATTCAAATCCGCAATAACTATTGGGCAACCCGATAATGGATCCTTAAGGCAATTCCCAGTATCAAGTAGTGCAGTAACCCTAATCTGTTTATCTTCATTAACTATGCTAAGCTCAACTGTTTTACTCTTTAAATAATAATGTCTATCCACTACATCAAATACAATCTTCACTATAAATATAGAAACCGCAACTCCTAATAACAAATACTTTGAAGACATCTTATTCAACACCATTACACCGTTTACAGATGAAAAATCTCCATTGCTTAAATAAAATATAGATAATATTGCACCACCTATAAAAAACGAAACCCCATAAAACAACAAAAGCTGTTTTATAAATGCCTTTAAACTTCTTGGCCAAAAGGCTATAATAATCATTAAAATTGACATACATATTTTCATAATTGAAGAATAAAATATACTTAGTGAAGGGAAAAAAACTATAAATACATAAAGTGCACCAATAACTGAAGATAACAAAATATTATATATTTTTCTATTTAACCTACAAAACCTGTTGACAGTGTATAACAGTAGAAAATTAAGTAAAACATTCTCTGCCAATAGTACATCTAAATAGATTACCTGCATCAATGCCCACCTCCACGTGGACAACTTTTTACTATAATTATACAACCTTCTGACTATAAATTTTGTCATATCATATTCTATTTATATAAAAAATAAATACATATTATGATTTTTTTATACAAATAAAAAAGTTAAAATTTAAATTTTTGCATAATATGTAAAAAAAGATGGTTCTATAATAAATGTTGGGGCGTAGCCCCAGCATATTTTTTTACAAAAAAATATGCACCTGTTTTAGATGCCTGGTAAAATTAAATTAACTACAAAAATATTACCTGAAAGGAGGCATCCTACAAGTGCACACTAATAATTGTATCAAAAATTTACTTGGTTTTAAAGATGTTATTATAACAAAAGTACTTGATAATGTTTGCTATGAAATTTATTTAGAAATGAAAAAGAAGCCTCATACTTGTCCTCGTTGTAATTCTGAAA